>JAFAUA010000468.1 GCA_019243595.1 Acidimicrobiia bacterium | reverse complement strand
GTCGACGATCCCGCTCACGCGGCCCGTCCCTTCGACGCCGACCGCGACGGCTTCGTGATGGCCGAAGGGGCGGCGTTCGTCGTCCTCGAGACCCTCCAACACGCGACGGCGCGCGGCGCGCGCATCTGGGGCGAGGTCCTCGGCTATGGCCGTAACTGCGACGCCTTCCACATCACCGCCCCATCGCCGAGTGGTGCCGGCGCCGCAGCCTGCATGTTGATGGCCCTCGACGACGCCGGCCTGTCGCCGGCCGACATCAGCCACGTCAACGCCCACGGCACGTCGACGCCGCTGAACGACGAGGCCGAGGCGGCGGCGATCACCAAGGTGTTCGGCGAGCACGCCGTCCCCGTCACAGGAACGAAGGGCGTCACCGGCCACCTGGTCGGCGCCGCCGGCGCGGCCGAGGCCGTGGCGTCGGTGCTGGCCCTCCACAACGCGTTGGCGCCGCCTACGGCGAACCACGAGCGCACCGACCCTGCAATCGCCGCCGACATCGTCGCCGGCGAGCCCCGACCGCTGAACGGCGGCCCGGCGCTGTCGAACTCGTTCGGGTTCGGCGGGCACAACGCCGCACTCGTCCTCGGAGCGGCGCCGGCCGCGTGACGACGCTCCTCGGGAACCCCCTCATGCCGGTGGCCGCCGGCCGCGAAGGCGCGGCGCGAGCCGAGCTACGCGAGCTCGACGGCCGCCTCGTCGGCTGGTTCCGCGTCGAAGGCGGAAAACGGCGCGGCGCCATCGGCACGACCGAAGGCGACACTGTCGAGCGCCTAGTCCGTTCGGCGTGCGATGCCGGCGTGCCAGTGGTCGGCGTGCTGGCCACATCGGGCGCCGATCTCACCGAAGGCGTGGCGTCGCTGCACGCGTGGGGCCGGATCGCCCGGGCTCTCGCCGAGTCGTCGGGTCAGGTGCCGATCGTCCTGTGCGTCGTCGGGCCGTGCGTCTCGGGACCGTCGCTCCTGCTCGGGCTGGCCGACGCGGTCGTGATGACCCAGGACGCCTTCGCCTATGTCAGCGGGCCGTCGGCGGTGGCGGCGATGACCGGCCAGGTGCTCGACCACGCCGAGCTCGGCGGCGCCCATGGCCACCGCTTCCGCAGCGGCGTCGCGACGCTGGTCGTCGACGACGAGGACGCGGCCACGTGGGCGGTCGCCGACCTGCTGTCGTACCTACCGTCGAACAACTGCGACACGCCACCGGCCTATACGTCGACCGACGCCACCGAGCGGCTGTGTACGACAGCGGCCGACCTCGTCCCGGCGACGCCGACCGCGTCCTACGACGTGCGCCGCGTCATCGCCGACGTCGTCGACGGCGACTCGTTCCTAGAGCTGCGGGCGTCGTGGGCGCGCAATCTGGTCACCGGGCTGGCGCGGCTCGGAGGTCAGCCCGTCGGCGTCATCGCCAACCAGCCCCAGGAGCTGGCGGGCACGCTGGACATCAGCGCGTCGCAGAAGGGGGCCCACTTCGTGCAGTGGTGCGACGCCTTCAACCTGCCCCTGGTGACCTTCGTCGACACGCCCGGCTTCCAACCGGGCAAAGACCTCGAGTGGCGAGGCATCATCCGCCACGGTGCCCAGCTCGTCCACGCCTACGCCGCGGCGACCGTCCCGCGCCTCGGCGTCGTGCTGCGCAAGGCCTACGGCGGCGCCTACATCGTCATGGACTGCAAGACCCTCGGCAACGATTACTGCTGCGCGTGGCCGGGCGCCGAGATCGCAGTGATGGGCGCGCCGGGTGCCGTTGCCATCCTCGAACGCAAGCGCCTGGACGCCGTCGATGACGTCGACGAGCGTGTGCGCCTGCGCGCCGAGCTCGAAGAGGAGTACGAACAGCGGCACTGCACGCCGCACGCGGCGGCCGAGCGCGGGTTCGTCGACGAGGTGATCGACCCGCGCGAGACCCGGCGGGCGCTGTGCGGCGCCCTGCGCGCCCTGGCCAACAAGCGGGAACATCTCCCCCGCCGCCGCCACACCAACGGACCGCTCTAGGAGGCTGCTCAAAATGCTGCTGAAGGACAAGCGTCTGGTGATAACCGGCGTGCTCACCGATTCCTCGATCGCCTACTCGGTC
>JAFAUA010000431.1 GCA_019243595.1 Acidimicrobiia bacterium | reverse complement strand
CCGGGCGTCGGCCCTCGCACTGGCCGACGAGGGCTGCAAGGTCGTCGTCACCGCGCGAGGCGAGGAGGCCCTGCGGCAGACCGAGAAAGAGCTCGCCGAGCGCACCGAGGTGCTGGCCATCACGGAGGATGTGACCCAGCCGGACGCCCCGAAGCGACTGGTCGAGGCGACCGTCGACCGCTTCGGCGGCGTCGACATCCTCGTGCCCAACGCCGGCGGCCCGCCGCCGACGCTCGCGTTGGAGTTCGACGACGAGCAGCTCGCCGCCGCCCTCAACGCCAACCTCATCACCTCCATCCGTCTGGTGCGAGAAGCGGTTCCTCACATGTGCGCCAACAAGTGGGGGCGCATCTGCTGCATCACGTCCTCCTCGATCAAGCAGCCCATCCCGACGCTCGCCATGTCGAACGTGGCGCGCACGGCGCTGTGGGCGTGGATCAAGACGGCCGCTCAGGAGCTGTTCCCCGACGGCATCACCATCAACACCGCCGCCCCCGGCTCGCACGCAACCGACCGAATGAAGCAGCTCGGCGGCGGCGACACATCGGGCATGGGCGACCCCGCCGACTTTGGCAAGGTGGTCGCCTTCCTCTGCTCGCAGCCGGCGAACTTCATCACCGGCGCCGCCCTCCAAGTGGATGGCGGCGCCACCGTTGGGCTCTTGTAGTTCTTCGTGATCCAACTCGACGCGGCAACGGTCCTCCTGCAGTGGGCCACGGGTGGGCTGCTGTTCCTGTGGGTCACGACGCGCCGCCGCGAGGTCGGCATCGGGTACGGCTGGCTCCTCCGCGGCGTCTACGGCGCCATGGCAATGGGTGCCGTCGCCGCCGGGATCGGACTCGGCAGCTCCACCGGCCGCGACGCGTGCTCGGCCCTGACGGCCGCCGCGACCATCGCCGCCCTGACTGTCTCCGTCGTCCGCCGCAAGGCCGGCGTCGCCGGCGAACGCGCCCGCGAGGAGCGCGTCGCCGCCCGCATCCATGGTTCTGGTGACGATTCACGGCCGATACGGCCGTCAAGCGTCACCAGAACGGAGTTTCCCCCCGCGCTCGACCTCGTCGCCCCCGTCATCGGCGCTGTCGGGCTGGTGTTCGCGGGGATTCACGCCGGCGGGAACCACGACGTGCTCAGCGTCGCCCGCACCCTCGCCGGCGCGGTGTTCCTCGGCGCCGTAAGCGACGCCATGCTCCTCGGCCACTGGTACCTCGTGCAGCCGGGGCTGGGGAGGGCGCCGCTGCTCGAGCTGGTGAAGTGGACGTCGTGGGTGTGGCCCCTCGAGGTGGGGCTGCTGCTCCTGCCGCCCGGGATGATCGACGCCATCACCGGCCACATCGACGACGGCTGGGACGGCACCCTCACGTGGTTCTGGGTGGCGTGTGCGGTGACGACGATCGCCCTCTGCTTCGTGACCCGGGCGGCACTCAAGGAACGCGCCTACTCGGCCGTGATGGCGGCGACCGGACTGCTCTACCTGGCGATCCTCACTGCGTTCGGCACGGACCTCGTGGCCCGCGCCATCCTCGCCGGCTGAACCGAAAGTCCTAGGCGGGGATCGGCTCGAGCGAGAGCTCGACGGCGACGTCGCCGCCGGCGATCTCGATCACCTCGTTGGTGCGCGGGCCGGCAGGTAGCCAGGCCACGAGCAGCCACGATCCCGGGACGGCATAGAGCGTGAAGCTGCCGTCGTCGTTGCAGCGCGTCTCACCGCAGAACTCGTTGTCCTTGTCGCGCAGCTGCACGTAGGCGTCGGCGGCGGGGACGCCGCCGTCCGTCTTCACGTGTCCTGTGATCCGAGCCATCTATCGAGTGCTATCGAGCAATGAAGTACTTGGCTTTGGGGTGGTGGCAGATGATCGCCGATGTCGTCTGCTCGGGCTGGTACTGCCATTCCGTGTCCTCGCCGACGTGCACGCCGATGCGGTCGGCCTCGAGCAGCTCGGCGGCCTTGGCGTTGTCCTCGAGATCGGGGCACGCCGGATAACCCCACGAGTAGCGGCCGCCGCGGTACTGCTGCTTGAACAGCCCGGCGAGCGTCGGGCCGTCCTCGCCGGCGAAGCCCCACTCCTCGCGGATGCGGCGGTGCCAGAGCTCGGCGAGCGCCTCGGCCATCTCGACGCCCAGACCGTGCAAGCGCAGGTAGTCCTGGTACCGGTTCTCGGCGAACAGCTCGGCGGTCGCCTCGGAGACGGCAGCACCCATGGTGACGATGTGGAAGGCCGCGTAGTCGGTCTCGCCGCTGTCGACGGGGCGGAAGAAGTCGGCGATGCAGAGATAGGGCGCTTGGCGCTGACGGGGGAAGGAGAACCGTAGCCATTCGGCCGTGCGCGTGTCGTCCTTCCACACCACGACGTCGTTGCCCTCGGCGTTCGCCGCGAAGTAGCCGTAGACGACCTGGGGGACGAGCACGCCGCTCGCCTTCGCCTTGTCGAGCTCCTCGCGCAGCACGGCGCGGATCCTGTCCTTGAACTGCTCGTCGTTCTCGCCCTTCTCCGGCCGGTACTGCCACTGGTTGCGGAACAGGGCGGTTTCGTTGAGGTAGGCGGCGATGTCGTCGACGGCGATCCCTTTGACCAGGCGCGACCCGAGGAACGGCGGGACGAAGATCTGGTTGGCGGTCTCGACGTCGGGCGACCGGGACGGGATCGTGCGCTCGTCGATCTCGGGCTGGGTCCGCGTGGAGCGAGCCGTCGCCGTGATCTCCCGGCCGAAGTCCGGATCGTCGACGCCCGACTTCTTGATCTCCATCAGCCGATCCATCGTGCGCAGGCCCTCGAAGGCGTCCTTGCCGTAGAAGACCCGGCCTTCGTAGACCCCGCGCAGGTCGTGCTCGACGTAGCGGCGCGTGAGAGCGGCGCCGCCGAGCAGCACGGGGATCGACGAGAGCTTGCGGTCGTTCAGCTCCTCGAGGTTGTCGCGCATGATCAGCGTGCTCTTGACGAGCAGGCCGCTCATGCCGATGGCATCGGCCGACACTTCCTCGGCCTTGGCCACCAGCTCGGTGATCGGCACCTTGATGCCGAGGTTGTGCACCTCGTAGCCGTTGTTGGTGAGGATGATGTCGACCAGGTTCTTGCCGATGTCGTGGACGTCGCCCTTGACGGTGCCGAGCACGACCCGGCCCTTGCCGCCCTGATCGGACTTCTCCATGTGGGGCTCGAGGTAGGCGACGGCCGTCTTCATGCACTCGGCCGACTGCAGCACGAACGGCAGCTGCATCTCGCCGGAGGCGAACAGCTCGCCGACGACCTTCATCCCGGCAAGCAGCACGTCGTTGACGATCTCGAGGGCCGAGTGTGAGCCGAGAGCCTCGTCGAGATCGGCTTCAACTCCGTCCTTGTCGCCGTCGATGATGCGGTGCTTCAGCCGCTCCTCGACCGGCCAGCCGCTGCGGTCCTCCTTCTCGATGTCGGCGGCGGTGACGTCCTCGAAGATCGCCAGCAGCTCCTGCAGCGGGTCGTAGCCCTCGCGCCGGCGGTCGTAGACGAGGTCGAGTGCGACCTCGCGCTGATGCTCGTCGATCCGGTTCAGCGGCATGATGCGCGCCGCGTGCACGATGGCGGCGTCGAGCCCCGCCTCCACGCACTCGTGCAGGAAGACGGAGTTCAGGACGTGGCGAGCGGCGGGCTTGAGCCCGAACGAGACGTTGGAGACCCCGAGCACCGTGTAGACGCCGGGCAGCTCGGCCTTGATACGGCGGATGGCGTCGATCGTCGCCATGCCGTCTCCCCGCAGATCCTCGTCGCCGGTGGACAGCGGGAACGTCAGGGCGTCGAAGATCAGGTCGGACGGCGACAGCCCGTAGCGGTTGACGGCGAGGTCGTGGATACGGTGGGCGACCCGCACCTTCCACTCGACGTCGCGCGCCTGGCCCTGTTCGTCGATGAGCAGGCAGATGACGGCGGCGCCGTACTCGCGAGCGAGGCGCATCACCCGGTCGAACCGGGTGCCCTCACCCTCGCCGTCCTCGAGGTTGGCGGAGTTGAGGATGGCGCGGCCGCCGATCCACTGCAGGCCGGCTTCCAGAACGGGCGTCTCCGTGGAGTCCATCACCAGCGGCGCACTGACTTGGGTGGCGAACCGTGACGCGGTCTCGTCCATGTCGACGGCGCCGTCGCGGCCGACGTAGTCGACGCACACGTCGAGCACGTGGGCGCCTTCCTTGACCTGCTCGCGAGCCATCGCCAGGCACGTGTCCCAGTCCGCTTCGAGCATCGCCTCGCGGAACTTCTTCGACCCGTTGGCGTTGGTGCGCTCGCCGATGACCAGGAACGAGGTGTCCTGATGGAAGGGAACCGCGGTGTAGATCGACGCCGCGCCGGGCTCGTCGATGATCGACCGCGTCGCGGGCGTCAGCTGACGCACCCGCTCGACGACCTGGCGCAGGTGCTCGGGCGTGGTGCCGCAGCAACCGCCCACGATCGACACGCCGAACTCGGTGACGAAGCGGGCGTGATGGTCGGCGAGCTGCTCGGGTGTGAGGTCGTAGTGCGTCTTCCCGTCGACGACCGACGGCAGACCGGCGTTCGGAAGGCAGGAGATCGGGACCGGGCAGTACTGCGCGAGGTGGCGCAGATGCTCGCTCATCTCGACCGGCCCGGTCGCGCAGTTGAGGCCGAACACGTCGGGGCGCAGAGCGGCCAGCGAAGTCAGTGCCGCGCCGATTTCGGTACCGACCAACATGCGACCGGTCGTCTCCATCGTCACCTGCACCTGCAGCGGCACCTCGCGGCCGATAGCCGCCATCGCCCGCCGGCAGGCGATCATCGCCGCCTTCGCTTGGAGCAGGTCGTAACAGGTCTCGATCAGGAACAGGTCGACGCCGCCCTCGAGCAGCGCGCGCGCCTGCTCCTCGTAGGCGTCGCGCAGGTCGGCGAAGCGGATCTGACCGAGCGACGGCAGCTTGGTGCCGGGGCCGAGGTTGCCCGCTACCCAACCGTCGTAGCCGGACGCCACCTCCTTGGCGATTCGGGCCGCGGCGAGGCTGATCTCGTGGGCGCGATCGGCGATGCCGTACTCGGCCAGCACGGTGGAGAAGGCGCCAAAGGCATTCGTCTCCACGACGTCGGAGCCGACCTCGAAGAACGACCGGTGGACATCGGCCACGACGTCGGGTCGGGTGATGTTCAGGATCTCGTTGCAACCCTCGTACTCGGGCCCGCCGAAGTCCTCAGCCGTGAGATCGCGCGCCTGAAGGCTCGTGCCCATGGCGCCGTCGTAGACAACAACGCGCTCGCGCGCGGCCTCGAGATAAGGGTGCATGCAGCCCTCAGGCTAATGGCGAGTCATCCCGTAGGCTCCCAGCGCTTGAAGATCTACACGCGCAAGGGTGATGACGGCACCACCGGGTTGTTCTTCGGGGGCCGCGTCCGGAAGGACAACCCTGCGCCCGAGGCCTACGGCGCTGTCGACGAGGCGCAGGCAGCGCTGGGGGTTGCCCGGGCCGAGACCGGCGAGGGCTCCGAGCTCGACACCCTGCTCGTCCGCCTCGAGCGCGACCTCTGGGTGCTGATGGCCGAGCTGGCGACCGCCGACGAAAACCGCAGCAAGCTCGACCCGGGCGTGACGCTCGTAACCGCGGACATGGTCGACGCCCTCGAGCCAATCATCGACGATCTCACCACGCGCTTCGACCCGCCGACCGAGTTCGTCGTTCCCGGCCAGAACCGCCTGTCGGCCCTTCTCGACGTGGGCCGCACTGCGGTCCGCAAGGCCGAGCGCCGCGCCCTCGTCGCCGCCGCTGACGACTCCCACGTCGTGCCCTACCTCAACCGCCTGTCCGACCTGCTGTGGACCATGGCCCGCTGGCAGGAGGGACAGTTCATGCCCGCCCGAGAGAAATAGAGGAGCAGCCCATGCCGATCGACGTCAGTGCGTCACCGCAGGTCCCCGACGACGTTCAGGTGCTGGGCGTACCGGTCTTCGAGGGTCGGCGCACGCTCGACAAGGCCGCGGTCGAGCTCGACGTGGGCTACCTCAAAGAGCGCGGCTTCGAAGGAAAGGTGGGCCAGGCGTGCGCCGTGCCGGCTGACGACGGCAGCACGGTCGTCGCCCTCGGGATGGGGCGGCCCGACGACGTCAGCGCCGAGACCTTTCGCCGGGCAGGGGCGGCGTTCGCCCGGGCGGCGTGGAACGACACGACGGCGGCCATCGCCGTGCTCGACGCCGCCGGCGACCTCGACCGCGGCGTGGCCGCCGAAGCGCTCGCCGAGGGAGCGGTCCTCGCCGCTTACCGATTCACGAAGTACAAGAACGAGGCCAAGCCGTCCATGCTCGAGTCGCTCACCATCGTCGGGCGGGGCGCCAAGGTCCAGACCGGCGCCGACCGCGGGGCGCGCATCGCAGCGGCGGTGTCGCTGGCCCGCGACCTGGTCAACGAGCCGGCGGGCGCCATGACCCCGTCGCGGCTCGCCGAGGTGGCGATCGAGGTCGGCGAGCGTGAGGGGCTCGCCGTCACCGTGCTCGACGAGGTCGCCATCGCCAACGAAGGTCTCGGCGGCCTGCAGGGCGTCGCCCAGGGTTCGGCGCAGCCGCCTCGTCTCATCGAGCTCGTCTACGAGCCACCGGGCGCGCGCAGCACGATCGCCCTCGTCGGCAAGGGCATCACATTCGACTCAGGCGGGCTCTCGATCAAGACGGCCGACGGCATGGAGACCATGAAGACCGACATGTCCGGTGCCGCCGCGGTCCTGGCGACCATGTCCGTGCTCCCCGCGCTGGCGCCCAAGGTGAAGGTCATCGGCATCCTGCCGACCACCGAGAACATGCCGAGTGGGACGGCCATCAAGCCCGGCGACGTCCTGAAGATCCGCAACGGCAAGACCGTCGAGGTGCTCAACACCGACGCCGAGGGCCGCCTGGTCCTCGCCGACGGCCTGTCGCTCGCGGTCGAGGCTGGCGTCGACGCCATCGTCGACCTGGCCACGCTGACCGGCGCGTGCATGGTGGCCCTCGGTCGCAAGATCGCCGGGCTCATGGCCAACAACGACGCGTGGAGCGAGCAGGTCGCCGATGCCGCCGAGCGGGCCGGGGAGAAGGTTTGGCCGCTGCCACTGCCCGACGACTACCGCAAGCTCATCGACTCCGAGGTGGCCGACATCCGCAACACGGGGGGCGACCGCTACGGAGGCGCCCTCACCGCCGGCCTGTTCCTCAAGGAGTTCGTCGGCGACGTCCCGTGGGCGCACCTCGACATCGCGGGCCCGGCCCGCAGTGAAGAGGACAACGCCTACACGCCGAAGGGCGCGAGCGGCTTCGGCGTGCGGACGTTGATCGAATTGTTGACCCGCTACCGGAAACCGGCGCGGGCGGCGCGCTCCTAGTTAGAAGGCGCCGGTCCCGTTCGGCGTACCGAGCCCCGTCGGACCGTCCCAGCCGTTCCTGGCGGTGCAGAGCTGCAGGGCCGCCCGACGCTTGCAGCCGTTGGTGCCGGAGGTGACATCGAACAGCGAGCCCGAGTGGCTGTAGGGATAGCTGGGGCCGATCGAGACACCGTTGCCGGCGAGGGCGTACACGCTGGCGATGATCGGCGAGGCGACGCTTGTGCCGCCGAAGACCTCCCAGCCCGTGTCCGAGCCGTAGGTGTCGTACACCGACACACCGGTGTTCGGGTCGGCGACAGCAGACACGTCGGCCACGGCTCGGTTCGAACAGCCCGTGGTCGCCGACGACTGGAAGCTCGGCCTCGGCTCGAAGGCTGAGCAGCCGCTGCCGGCGCCGCTCCACGCCGTCTCCGTCCAGCCGCGGGAGTTGCTCGCGGTCTTCAGGGTCGTCCCGCCGACGGCGGTGACGTTCGGTGACGACGCCGGGTACTCAACGCCGTAGCCGCTGTCGCCCGTGCTCACCGTGATCGGAATACCCGCGTGCGTGTAGCTCAAGTCGTAGCTGGTCTCGCCGTAGAACTCGTTGCCGCCGTAGCTGTTGGAGATGGCGGTTGCGCCTTTCGCGGCCGCCGTGTTCACCGCCGCGGCCAGGTCGGGCATCGACGACGAATTGGCCTCGACCAGCAGGATGTTGCAGTTGGGGCAGATCCCCGAGACCATGTCGAGGTCGAGCGAGATTTCCTCCGCCCACCCGCCGTTGGCGTTCGGGTACGAGCCCTGCACGCCGCTCTGGTTGAGCTTCTTGATCGTGGCGCCGTTCGCGAAGGTGCAGCTGGTCAGTGCGACGGCGCTGCAGGCACCGAGCCCGAACTGGCTGCGATACACGCTGAGGTCAGCGACAGCGTTGGGATCGTCGTACGCATCGACGATGGCAACGGTCTGGCCCGCGCCTCCGCTCGTCGAAAGCTTGTAGGCGCTTGCCAGGTCGGCGGGGCCGTAACCGGCGGGTGCCGGCGTCACGAACGGCTTGCCGTGCGTGTCGGTGACGACCTGGGCATGGCAGCTGGCGACGCCCGCCTGGCCAGTGTCGAGACACGACTGCTTGTGGCTCTGGCCGAAAGCGGCGTTGTCGTTCGGGACGCCACCCTGGTCGGCGGACGCCGAGGTGGTGATCGCAGTGGGGACGAGCAGGGCTGCGAAAAGCAGCGCGATGACGTTGCGCAGGCGGGGCACTGCTGGGGGTCCTCCCTGGGGTGGCGGCCCGTGCAGTTTGGGCGACTCTGACCGTCGTTCCCAGGGCCAAATCGCGAATGGCGCGAGTGGTCTAGTTAGTTGTGAAACGCGGCGTTTAGCCGGAGACGTTCACTTTGCGCTGCTGGCGCGAGAGCGCTCGCCGCTCGTCCTCGGTCGTGCCGCCCCAGATCCCGAACTCCTGGCGGGTCTTCAGGGCGAAGTCGAGGCACTCGGGCTGCACCGGGCAGGCGCCGCAGATCGTCTTGGCCCATTCGATGTCGGGCACCGCGGCACCAGTCGTGCCGAGGGGGAAGAACAGCTCCGGATCGCAGTCCTTGCACGCAGCACGTGCCTGCCATTCGGGCTTAGTCCAGGTGGTGAGGCGGCCCACTGTCCTCCGTTTCGGCGATGCCCTGGGCTCGAGCGTGCCAACACACCCCATCACGGACGGTGGGCCCCGTCAAGGGGCAAGGGCTTCCTCGTCGACAGCTCCACACGCTTCGCGGTGTCTGCGCCACGCCCACTGCGCCGACTCGTAGGCAAGGGCGGGGTGGAACTTCCAGCGGTGGAGTTGGCGCTCGGTCGCCTCGAGGTCCTCGCCGAGCTCGACGAGGCTGAGGGCGAGGCGGCGGGAGCGGCGGCGCAGGCCTTCGACTGCGGGGATGCGCAGCTGCTCCTCCTGCCAACGCTTGTGGGCGTCGCGCAGCATGGTGGGGAGGCGCTCGACCTGTCGCCGGTTCAGC
>JAFAUA010000474.1 GCA_019243595.1 Acidimicrobiia bacterium | reverse complement strand
ACGAGTGCGCGGCGGTGATGTTCAAGGAGTTCGCGCTGCAGGACGCAGGGATGCTTAGCGGGACCCAGGCCGCCCTCGAGACCCAGGTCGTCGACGGCTTTCCGCTCAACGACCAGGAGATCCTCGTGCGCCACTTCCACAAGGCCGTGGCCGACTGGGTGAGCGCATGAGCGCACTGCTCCCTGCGGAGTTCGCAGAGTTCGAGGAGTACGCAGCCCACTGGTGCCTGCCGACCGAGACCGAGCGCTTCGAGCGGCGCATGGCCAGCGACATGGACGAGATGGGCGCCTTCTACGCCGCCTTCTCAGCCCGCCTCGACGAGGCCATCGAGTTCTGCGACAAGTATCCGCTCGACGAGCTTCCCGAGGACGTCCAGCGGCTGCTGCAGCTCATCCACTCCTACGTCATGGTCTCGATGGCCGTCGAGATCTTCCACCAGCCCAAGGTCGTCGATTCCGCAGACGCTGTCCTCCGTCGCGTGAAGGAGCCTCGCCCGTGAGTCCTCGATACCCGAAACCGCCCGAGGGCAGCTGGACCGAGCACTTCGGGCTCGACACCGGCCCGGTGTCGTACGCCGATTCGATCTCCCCTTCGTTCTATGAACGGGAGCGTCAGGCCATCTTCAGGCGGGCGTGGTTGAACGTCGGCCGAGTCGAGCAGTTGCCCAAGGCCGGCAGCTACTTCACCAAGGAACTGGCCGTACTCAACACGTCGATCGTTGTCGTGCGCGGGATGGACGACGAGATACGAGCGTTCCACAACGTGTGCCGCCACCGTGGCAACAAGCTGGTGTGGAACGAGTCACCGGACGAGGAGACACAGGGCTTCTGCCGGCAGTTCACGTGCAAGTACCACGCTTGGCGCTACGGGCTCGACGGATCGCTGACCTTCATCCAGCAGGAGGACGAGTTCTTCGACGTCGACAAGAGCCAGTTGGGGCTGGTGTCCATGCACTGCGAGGTCTGGGAGGGCTTCGTCTTCGTGTGCGCGGCACGCGAACCGGAGTGGTCGCTGCGGGAGTTCCTCGGCCCGATGATCACCGCGCTCGAGGGCTATCCGTTCGACCGGCTGACGTCCCGCTTCGGCTATCGCACCGAGGTCAGGGCGAACTGGAAGCTGTTCATGGACGCCTTCGCCGAGTTCTACCACGCACCTGTTTTGCACTCGAAGCAGTCGCCCGACAAGTACGCGGTGGCCGCGCGCGAGGCCGGGTACGAGGCGCCGTACTACGCCGTCGAGGGTCCGCACCGCTTGGTGAGCACGTCCGGCGTGCGCTTCTGGGAGATGGATCCCGGCAGCTTGAAGCCGATGGAGGTGATGACGCGCGGAGGGCTCTTCGGGCCGTGGGACAAGGCCGACCTCGGCGAACTGCCGGCAGGCGTCAACCCGGGCAGGTGCAAGCCGTGGGGCCTGGACTCGTTCCAGCTCTTCCCCAACTTCGTGATCCTCATCTGGGGCCAGGGCTGGTACCTCACGTACCACTACTGGCCGACGTCGTACAACACCCACGTCTTCGAGGGCAACGTGTACTTCCTGCCCGCCACCAACGTGCGCGAGCGCATCGCCCAGGAGATGTCGGCGGTCACGTTCAAGGAGTTCGCGCTGCAGGACGCCAACACGCTCGAGGCCACGCAGCTCATGCTCGAGTCCGGCTATGTCGAGAAGTTCCCGCTCAACGACCAGGAGGTGTTGCTGCGCCACCTCCACAAGGTGGTCGGCGACTGGGTCGAGCAGCACGCCGGGGTGCCCGCCTGATGCTGCCCGCGCGGTTCACCGAGCTCGAGCCGTTCGCGGCCACCTGGTGCCTTGCCACCGAGCGGGAGCGCTACGCCACGCGGCTGGCGGTCGGGATCCAAGCGATGCAGGAGTTCTACGACGCGGTCACGCCGCGGGCCGAGGAAGCCATGGCCTACCTCGAGCAGTTCCCGCTCGACGAGCTGCCCGAGGACGCCCTCAACCTCCTGCACCTGCTGTACTCGATGATCGAGGTGTCGTTCCCCGTCGAGGTGTGGCACCAGCCGCGCGTCCCGGACTCTGGCTCGGCGGCGTTCGACTCCTTCACGGAACCGAGGCCGTAGCGATGAGTGACGTCACGGTGCTTCGGGCCGACCGCTGGGTCGACGTGGCCGACGGCGAGGTGCGGTCCCCCGCAGTCGTCGTCGTCGAGGAGAACCGCATCGTCTCGGTCGACGGCAGCGGCATCCCATCCGGCGCGAGGGAGATCGACCTCGGCGACGTCACTCTGCTGCCGGGTCTGATGGACATGGAGATCAACCTCGTCCTCGGCGGACCCAATACGTCGTCGCCGGTGCGGCGGGCGATCCACGGCGTGCAGGACGACCCCGTCTTCCGCACACTCCGGGCAACCGTCAACGCCCGCACAACGCTGTTCGCCGGCTTCACGACCGTGCGCAACCTCGGGCTGATGGTGAAGACCGGCGGCTATCTCCTCGACGTGGCGCTGGGACGCGTCATCGACGCGGGCTGGGTCGTCGGCCCGCGCATCATCTCCGCCGGTCACGCCATCACGCCGACCGGCGGCCACCTCGACCCGACGATGTTCCGGCAGTTCGCGCCCCACGTCCTCCCCCTCAGCGTCGAAGAAGGGATCGCGAACGGCGTTCCCGAGGTGCGCAAGGCCGTCCGCTACCAGCTCAAGTACGGCGCCGGTGTCATCAAGATCTCGGCGTCGGGCGGCGTGATGTCCCACAGCGGCGAAGCCGGCGCCCAGCAGTACTCGTTCGAGGAGCTGTGCGCAATCGTCGACGAGGCCCACCGCGCCGGTATCCGCGTCGCCGCCCACGCCCACGGTGACGGCGCCATCCGGTCGTGCATCGAGGCCGGGGTTGACTGCATCGAGCACGGCTCGCTCGCCAGCGAGGACACAATCCGCATGATGGTGGAGCACGGGACCTTCCTCGTCCCGACGAGCTACCTCTCCGAAGGCCTCGACATCTCGATGGCCGCGCCCGAGCTGCAGGCGAAGGCGGCCGAGGTGTTCCCCCAGGCCCGGTCGATGCTCGGTAAGGCGATAAAGGCGGGCGTGAAGATCGCCTGCGGCACCGACGCCCCCGCCGTCCCCCACGGCAAGAACGCCAAGGAGCTGTGGGCGATGGTTGACCGGGGGATGACGCCGATGCAGGCCCTGCAGGCGGCAACCATGACGAGCGCCGAGCTCATCAACCGCCAGGACGACCTTGGCCGCCTCGCCCCCCGCTACCTCGCCGACATCATCGCCGTCCCCGGCAACCCCGCCGAGGACATCACCATGACCGAGGACGTCCGCTTCGTCATGAAGGACGGCCAGGTCCACCTCGGCGGCTGAGGCGTCAAGGGCGTTAAGAAGGAGCCATGGGCACGTACAACCACACGGGACAGGTGGTCACCGACCTCGAGCGGTCGAAGCGCTTCTACCAAGAGGTCTTCGGCTTCAAGCAGTGGTACGAGATCCAGCCCGCCGACGACAGCACGGCCAAGCTCACCTCGCTGAAGCCACCGCTGGGCATGACCGCGTCGTACCTCACGCTCGACGGGTTCGTGCTCGAGCTCATGCACTTCTCGGCGGAGGGCGCCGCCGCGCCGTACCGGGAGCGAACGATGAACGAGCCCGGCCTCACCCACCTGTCGATCTCGGTCGACGATCCGCGGGCCACCGCCGAGAAGGCCGTGGAGTACGGCGCCACGATCATCGAAGAGAGCGACCTCGGCTTCGCCCTGTTCATCCGCGACCCTGACGGCCAGCTGCTCGAGCTGTTGCCGCTCGCCTACCGGGACGGGCTCCCGCCCAAGCCCTAGTTGGCGAGGTCGTCGACGACCGCTCGGCCGAGGTAGGCGCCGGCGCCCAGCTCGTCGAAGATGGCGCCGAGCTCGGAGAGCTTGCCCGTCCGGGAGACGTGGGTCTTGACCCGACCGGCGGCGACGAGATTGACGAGCTCGCGCATGTCCTGCACGGTCCCGACCGCCGAGTACACGACAGTGGGGTCCTTGTAGAGGAGCGTGAACGGGTCGAGCTTGATCGGGCCGTCGCTGGTCGGCGGGAGGCCGACGCCAACGAAGAGCCCTCCGGGGCGCAGCACGTTCAGGCCGAGCTCGAAGCCGGCGATCTTGGGCGTGAACACGAGGGCGGCGTCGAGCCCGCCGTCAGCAGTGAGCGCCCCCACCGCGTCCGCGGCCTCCACCGCGTCGGCGGCGCCCATCGAGCGGGCGAAGTCGAGGCGATCGGCGCCCATGTCCACGCCGATGACCTCGTAGCCGAACGCGCTCGCCATCTGGACGGCGTAGTGGCCGAGGCCACCGGCAGCGCCGATCACTGCAACGCGGCGGCCGGGGACGACGCCGTGCTTGGTCAGCTTCTTCACGGCGCCGTAAGCGGTGAGTCCGCCGCATGCCAGGGGCGCTTCGAGATCGTCGACCTCTTCGGGCAGGTTGACCAGGGACGGCGCCCAAATGGGGAAGTACTCAGCAAAGGTCCCGAGGATGGGCCGCGCGTTCGCGCAGTGCCGAGGTGATCCGCCCAGGCAGTACTCGCACGCGCCGCACCAGTGGGTGCCGCCCGCGCTACCCAGTCCGAGGATGACCCGGTCGCCGACGCCGACGAAGCGCGCCGCCTCTGCGCCGACCGACTCGACGACGCCGATCGCTTCGTGGCCGATGAGGCTCACGGCCCCTACCGCTGTCCAGTCGCCTTTGGCGAGATGCAGGTCCGAGTGGCACACGCCCGCGGCGCTGATGTGTACGAGCGCCTCGTCGGGTTGTGGTTCGGGGACCGGCAGATCGTGGATCTGCACCTTGCCGTCTTCGTATCGTGCTGCGTTCATCCGCCACGCTCCTCCAGCAACGCCCCGCGGTTGACCTTGGTGGCGGCGCTTCTCGGGATCTTGTCGACGATCTCGATCGACTTCGGCACCTTGTAGGTGCTCAGCCGATCCTTGGCGTAGGCCCGCATCTCGTCGAAGCTCGGCGGGTCGTCGGGATCGGCAGCCTCGATGATGGCGTGCACGCGCCGCCCCCACTCCTCGTCCTTCACGCCGATCACGACGACGTCGGCCACCTTGGGGTGCTCCATGAGGGCGATCTCGACCTCGGCCGGGTAGACGTTGGCCCCGCCGGTGATGATGAGGTCGACGCGGCGATCGACCAGATAGAGGTAGCCGTCCTCGTCCAGATAACCGATGTCGCCGACGGTGCAGAAGCCGTCGTCGGTCATTTTCGGCTGGCCGGCGCCGAGGTAGGTCGAGCCGCCGTAGAGCGGGGACTGCATGTAGATCTCGCCGATCCGACCAGGTGGCGCGACGTTGCCGTCGACGTCGAGGACGCGCACGCCCGTGTCGCGCGCCGGCCGGCCGACGCTGCCTTCGTGCTCCATCCACTCGTCGGCCCGGATGGCGGTGATGCCGAGGCCCTCGCTCATGCCGTAGGCCATGATCAACCGGTCGGATCCCACGAGACCGGCCCAGCGGTGCACGAGGTAGGGCGGCATCGGCGCCGCGCCCTGGCCCATCCATTCGATGCTCGAGAAGTCGCGCTGGTCGATGTCGGGCAGGTCGGCCATGCGTTTCAGCATGGTCGGCGTGCAGTAGAACGTCGACACCCGATGCCGTTCGATGGCGTCGATGGCGCGGGCGGCGTCGAAGCTCTCGAGAACCACGACGTGGTCGCCGGCGACGAGGTTGAACAGGCTGTAGAAGCCGTTCAGGTGGTACATAGGGCCGAGCACGAGGATGGTCTGCGGCCGCGGGATGGGCCGACCCCACTGCTCCGCGAACGGCGTCGTCAACGCCGGCTCGTAGGTGCCGGGACGGTTGCTGACGATCACCTTGGGAAGGCCCGTCGACCCGCTGCTGCAGATGCCGTTCGACTGCGGCGAGACAACGTCGGGCAGATCGGGCACGGCGCTGCCCGCGGTGGCGTCGATCCAGTCGAGGTCCTCGTCGCCGAGGTGGACCTTGCCGTCGATCGCCTCGCGCAGACGGGTCAGCTCCCAGTCGGGCAGGTCCCACCGCATCGGCACCGGGACAGCGCCGACCTTCCACGCGGCGAGCACAGCGAGGGCGAACTGCGGCGAGTTCCGCAGCCCGATGCCGAGCCGGTCGCCCAGGCCGAGGCCTCGCTCTGCGAGCGCACCCGCTATCTGACTCGAACGGCGGTGCAGTTCGGGCCAGGTGAAGTACTGCGCGCTGCCGTCGTCGGCAACGAAAGTGAAGACCGATTCGTCAGGCCGTTCGGCGGCCAGATCGGCGATGCGTCTGGCGAAACTGCACATGTCACCCGATGCGGCCATCGGCCGGCGACGGTACAGGAATTCCTGTCGTGGTCGCCGTACTTCTAGACGTGCGACGAACCCGGGGGCTCATCGGTTTGGTTGTGCTGTTGGCTGCGTTCGCGCCACTGGTCATACGAACCGCAGCACGGGCGGACACGCTGCCGGTCGTGGCGTCGGGTGGTGGGCCCGGACATGGGTGGGCTGCCATCGAGTGGACCAACGCTCCGGGCGCCCAAGGCGTCCTCACCATTCTCAACAGCAATGTCAGTGGACCGGGCTTCGCGTCCTTGTACCTCTACGACGCGAACGACCGCGCCCTCACCGGTGGGAACGTGGGGATCACCGGAAACATGGGCGACGTCCACCTCCAGGCCAACCTGCCGCCGGCACCGGCGGCCGAGAAGACCGTCGTCACCAGCCGCAGCATCCCGTACGGGGGCGAGGTCAATCTCACGTTCGACAGCGCGTCGCTCGCCCCCGGGACCTACAAGGCGGTGTTCGTCGGCGGCGGCGACGGCACGGGTTGGACCTGGGCACTGAAGGGGAACTCCGCGGTGTCGGCACCGGTCGCTACCACCGGTGGATCCGACGTGTTCGCCTACTCGAGCAAGGACTTCTGGGGTACAGCGAGCACGCAGGCGTACGCAGGATGGGGCGCAGTCGCGAGCATGGGAGCAGCGCTCAACGTCGCCACTCAGCGGTCGGTGACGGCAGCACACACGCTGGTCGGCATCGGGTTCTTCGCCCCCGGCACGGTCACGCGGACGGACATGACCATGCACGGGCCGACCGGGACGCAGAGCTGCACGTGCTCGTTCAGCGGCTTCCAGGGTCCGGGCGTCGTCGGACCCGGAACGTGGACGTTCACCTACACGGGCGGCGGTGCCGGCTTCTCGAACTGGTCAGACATGGTGCTCGGCGCAGCAGACGCCTGGCTCCCAGAGCCCTAGACGGCGCTACCGCTCGTAGACGGGGATGACCGTGCCTCTCGCCGCGGTGTTGAACGTGAGGTTGAAGCCGACGAAGGCGGGCGATGCCGACTCGTCGACGCCGAGCTCCGGCACCTTCACGGCATGGACGGTGAACACGTAGCGGTGCTCGCCGTGCCCGGGCGGCGGCGCCGGGCCCATGTAGGCGGCAGCCCCGGCGTCGTTGCGGACCTGCTTCGCACCCTTCGGAAGCCCTGACCCGCTGCCCGCACCCCGAGGCAGCTCGGTGACGTCCGCAGGGATGTCGAACACGACCCAGTGCCAGAACCCGCTGCCCGTTGGGGCGTCGGGGTCGTAGCAGGTGACGGCGTACGACTGCGTGCCCTCGGGTCCCGGTTCCCAGCGCAGGTGGGGCGACTGGTTGTCGCCGGTCATCCCCATTTGGTCGGCGAGGCAGGCGTCGGGAACGGCCTGGCCGTCGGAGACGTCGTCGCTCGAGACCTTCAGTGGCGGCGCCTCAGGGAGGTGATCGTGCGGAAGCGGTGGCTTCGTGTCAGCCATCTCGATTGCCCTCCTTAGGTGAGAATGGCATTATCACAGACTGAAATGGCACGTGTACCCATTACGGAAGGCATCTTTACCTGGCCATCCGAGGAGCCACAGCTGATCGGCAGTCGTTGCGCATCGTGCGGGATGGTGACTTTCCCCTCGCAGGGTTCGTGCCCTCGTTGCGCGTCCACCGACATGGCCGACCATCTCCTACCCCGCCGGGGCCGGTTGTGGGCATGGACGACGCAAAACTTTCCGCCGCCCTCACCCCCATACGCGGGCCCGACCGGGAAGGACTTCGTGCCGTTCGGCGTCGGCTACGTCGAGCTCGGCGACGAGGTGCGGGTCGAGACCCGACTGACCGAGGCGAACCCCGACGCCCTGTCCACCGGGATGGAGATGGCGCTCACGCTCATTCCCTTGCGCGCCGACGAGGACGGCAACGAGGTCGTCACGTTCGCGTTTGAGCCGGTCGCATGAGCGCCGACGTCGCCATCATCGGGGTCGGACTCCACCCCTTCGGCCGGTTTCCCGGTGTGTCAGGGATCGAGATGGGCGCCGTCGCCATCCGGCGGGCGCTGGCCGACGCGGGCGTCGAGTGGCGCGACATCCAGTTCGCCTTCGGCGGCAGCTACGAGGTCGACAACCCCGACGCCGTCGTCGCCCTGATGGGCCTCACCGGCATCCCTTTTACCGACGTCTACAACGGGTGCGCCACGGCCGCCAGCGCACTCACGCTCGCCGCACAGACGATTCGCCTTGGCGAGTGTGACCTCGGCATCGCCGTCGGGATGGACAAGCACCTGCCCGGTGCCTTCAGCGCCGATCCGGCGCTGTACGCCTGCCCCTCCTGGTACGGCGAGCAGGGCCAGTTCACGACCACCAAGTTCTTCGGGATGAAGATCAACAAGTACATGCAGGACCACGGCGTGTCGCAGGCGACGCTGGCCAAGGTGGCGGCGAAGAACTACCGGAACGGGTCGCTCAACGAGAACGCTTTTCGCCGGAAGCCGCTGTCGGAAGAGGAGATCCTCGGGTCCCCGATCCTCAACTACCCCCTCACGCAGTACATGTTCTGCAGCCCGGACGAAGGCGCGGCCGCCGTCGTCCTGTGCAAGGCCGAGCACGCCCACCGCTACACCGACACGCCGATCTTCCTGCGCGCGACGACGGTGCGAACCCGCCGTCTCGGCGCGTTCGAGGTGCACAGCCCGTGGCTGCCCATGGAGGAGACGCCGGGGCCCACCGTCGACGCGTCGCGGGCCGCGTTCGAGGCCGCGGGGATCGGGCCCGGCGACGTCGACGTGATCCAGCTGCAGGACACCGACGCGGGCGCGGAGGTGATCCATCTCGCCGAGAACAGTTTCTGCGCCGACGGCGAGCAGGAGAAGCTCGTCGCCGACGGTGCGCTCGAGATCGGCGGCTCCCTGCCGGTCAACACCGACGGCGGCCTCATCGCCAACGGCGAGCCGATC
>JAFAUA010000163.1 GCA_019243595.1 Acidimicrobiia bacterium | reverse complement strand
CGATGTGATCATGCGAGCGCAAAGGATGGCAATGGATCTGCACGCCGAGCTGGCAGAGCTCGACATCAACCCCCTGGCCGCGCTCCCCAAGAGCACCGTGGCTCTGGACGCACTGGCGGTGAGCAAATGAGCGACGACGTGGGAAACGACCTCCTCCGGCGCGTCGACGACGGGATCCTCTGGATCACGCTGAACCGGCCCGACGCCGGCAACGCCATGACGACGCCGATGCGGGACACGATCGGCGACTGGATGATCGAGGCGTCCAGCGACCCCTGGGTACGCGCCGTCGTCCTCACCGGCGCCGGAGAGAAGGGCTTCTGCACGGGCGCCGACATTCGCAGCCAGCGCCGCGACCCACCGCCCAAACCGGAGGGGGCGCCGGAGAAGATCGTCGGCGACCCGGCGCGGGTGATCCGTACGGGTTGGGGCCGGCTGGTGCAGTCGATCATGGATTGCGAGAAGCCCGTGATCGCGGGTGTCAACGGCACGGCCGCCGGCGGCGGCATGCACCTGGCCCTGGCCTGCGACCTCGTCGTCATGGCCGAGGAGTCGAAGTTCATCTCGGTGTTCGTGCGCCGCGGCATCGCACCCGACGCCGGCGGCGCCTACATCCTCACCCGCCTCGTCGGCCTGTCGAAGGCGAAAGAGCTGTTCTTCTTCGGCGACGACATCCCCGCCGCGGAGGCGTACCGAATCGGGCTGGCCAACAAGATCGTGCCGCGCGCCGAGCTCGAGAAGACGCTGCAGGAGTGGGCGGGCCGCCTGGCCGCGGGGCCCACCAAGGCCATCGCCTTCGCCAAGATGCTGGCCAACCGGGCGGTCGACTCCGACCGGCACACGGCTTTCTGGGACGAGGGTTACGCCCAGGAGCTCATCAGCGGAACCGAGGACTCCAGGGAGGGGATGATGTCGTTCGTCGAGCGCCGCCCCGCCGAGTTCAAGGGTTGGTAGTGCGACTGTGACCATCAAGGACCGGACGGCGATCGTCGGGATCGGCCAGACGGCGTACGCCAAGGGCCTCGAGGGCAGTGAGCTTTCGCTCGCCTGCCAGGCGATCAAGGCCGCGCTCGACGACGCCGGCCTGACGCCGGCCGACGTCGACGGCATGGGCTCCTACGCCATGGAGGCCAACATCGAGGCCGACGTGGCCCGCAACCTCGGCACCGGCGACATCACCTGGTTCAGCCAGGTGGGTTTCGGCGGCGGAGCCGGCTGCGGGGTCGTGGGCAACGCGGCGATGGGGGTAGCCACCGGCCAGTGCCAGGTGGCGGTCACCTGGCGGGCCCGCAAGCGGGCCGCGCGCGGCAGCCGTCCGTGGGCCAAGACCGCCGAGCGGGTACGGGGCCTGGGCGAGTGGTCGCGACCGTGGGGCCTCGTCCGCCCCGTCGACGAGATCGCCATGCTCACCCGCCGCTACATGCACGAGTACGGGGCGACGCGCGACCACTTGGCGAACGTCGCCATCGCGTCCCGCAAGCACGCCAACCGCAACCCCCTGGCGCAGATGTACGAGAAGAAGATGACGCGCGAGGACTACATGAATGCGCGTTGGATCTCCGAGCCGCTGTGCCTGTTCGACAACTGCCTGGAGACCGACGGCGCGGTCGCGTGCGTGATCACGTCGGCGGAGCGGGCCCGCGACCTCAAGCAGCCGGCGGCCCTGATCCACTCGTTCGGCCAGGGGATCAATGCACAGCACCAGGTGATGACCAACTACCACCGCGACGACCCGCTGATGGGACCGGCGTGGGCGTGCGCCGAGGTGCTGTGGCGCAACGCCGACGTCACGCCTGACGACGTCGACGTGGCCCAGATCTACGACGCCTTCAGCCCCCTGATCCCCCTGTCGCTCGAGGGCTACGGGTTCTGCAAGCGCGGGGAGGGTGGCGACTTCACCAACGACGGCGCCCTGGAGTGGCCGAACGGACGCCTGCCCAACAACACGTCAGGCGGCGGCATGTCGGAGGCCTACGTCCACGGCTTCAACCTCATCGTGGAAGCCGTGCGCCAGATCCGGGGGACCTCGACCAGCCAGGTCGACGACGTCGACGTCTCGTTCGTCACGAGCGGCGAGGGCGTGCCGACCAGCGCCCTGCTGCTCACAAAATCATGAGCATGATTACCGGTGCGCCGCTTCCTGCGATCAGCGAGGACACGGCCGGGTTCTGGGAGGGCACCGCCGCAGGCGAGCTGCGCATCCAGCGCTGCAGCAACTGCAGCCGTCTGCGCTTCCCACCGCGGCCGATGTGCCCCTACTGCAACGCCCTCGACCACACGTGGGACGCCATGTCCGGCAACGGCCGGGTCTGGTCCTTCGTCGTCGCTCACCCGCCGCTGCTCCCGGCGTTCATGCAGCTGGCGCCCTACAACGTCGTCGTTGTGGAGCTCGAGGAGGACCCTCTGATCCGGCTCGTCGGCAACCTGCTCGAGTCGCCCGAGGGCGCCATCAACGAGGTCGACCCGGCGACTATTCGCATCGGCGAACCGGTGCGCGTGGTGTTCCAACCAGCGGGAGAGGACGTCGTCCTCCCCCGCTGGGTCAGGACCTAGGACCGCCGGTCGTCGACCCGGCGCATGTCGAGCTCGAGGCGGCGCCCCGAGACGTGACGGGCCGCGCCCAGCACGAACAGACCGGCAACCACGAGACCGACGGCGAGGGCCGGGCTGAACGGGCTGCCCGTGTTGGCCAGCGACGTCGCCACTGCCGGCGTCGCGGCCGGCTTTGTGAAGTTCTCGCCGAGGACCTGGGTCGGGATGCTCGGGTTGGTGACCGCCGCTCCCGTCACCGTCGTCGAGGTCGTGCTCGCCACGGTCGTGGTCGACCCGCCGTGCACGGTTGTCGACGTCGTTGAACCAACAGTTGTGGACGTGGTGGACGACGTCGACGACGTCGACGACGGCGGACACAGAACGACCCAGATCACCTTGGTCTTGTCGCCGCCCGGCAGGTGGGCGGTGACCAGGATGTGGAATCCCTGCTGGGCCTGGGGCACGATCCCGCCGAGCAGGCCACTCAGGTCGACCAGCCCACTGAGATTGTCCCCCGCCGGCACGTGCAGGATCAGCAGCCGCTGATCGTCGCCCGCCCGCGTCGTCGGCGGCATGGCGAGAAAGTCGATATCGAAGGGCACGCCGACGCCGTGCTCGATGACGACCTGAAGCGCGCACAGGACATGGGGATGATTCGACGGGCCGTCGTCGACGTCGTCGTCGTCGACCTTCACGCTCCCCGGATTGCCGTTGGGATGACCGTCGTGCCCGTGGGCGTGGGCCACGCCGGCGATGGCAAGCACCGCCGTCGTGAACACCACGAGGAACACCAAACGACGACGTAGACCTTGCATGCCGCGACCCCCCTGTTCTCCGACAACGGTGCAAAGGCCCTACGCACCACTTTCGTGACGCGCGCACGGTGACCATTTTCCGGGGGGATGACACCAATGGCATGCACGTTTCGTGTGCCTTTGGAGGTTTACGCGCCCTCCGCGCGGGGAAAAGGCGGGTCCGGAGGGACCCGGGTTGGCGCTTCAAGCAGTGCGTGGGAAGGCAGACACCTTCCTCGACGAAACCGGCAAGTTCTACGCATTGCTCGCCGACGTGGCGGTGCGCATCGCTCGTCCGCCCTTCAAACTCAAGGAGATTGCCCGGCAGACGTGGTTCATCGCCTCGGTCTCGCTGTTGCCGGCGCTGCTGCTGACGCTCTCGTTCGGCCTCGTGATCGGGCTCGAGGTCTACAACATCACCCGCCAGTTCGGCGCTGACTCGGCCCAGGGTGCGGCCATGGTGCTCGCGATCGTGCGCGAGATCGGTCCGCTGGGAACCACATTCATGATGGCGGCCGCAGGCGGCACGGCGATCACGGCCGACCTGGGTGCCCGCAAGGTCCGCGACGAGATCGACGCCATGAAGGTGATGTCCGTCGACCCCATCAAGGACCTCGTCGTCCCCCGCGTGATCGCCGCCGCTCTGGCGACGCTGCTGATGACAGCGATCGTGATCGTGGGCGGCATCCTCGGCGGCTACCTCTACGCCGTCGTCCTCAAGGGCACGAATTCCGGCGCCTACTTCCAGGGCTTCAACACGCTGGCCCGGATGCCCGACCTGTACCTGGCATTGACCAAGGGGTTCGTCTTCGGCATCGTCGCCGCCTCGATCTCCGCGTGGAAGGGCCTGTACGCCAAGTCCGGGCCGTCGGGCGTCGGCATGGCCGTGAACCGCGGCGTCATTCTCACCCTGGTCGCCCTGGTCGTGGTCAACCTGATCATGACCTACGCCTACTTCTCGTTCGTTCCGGACGCCATTAGGTAGCTGCCCAATGGCTCTTCCGCTCAACGTCGACAACGTCGGTGAAGCCCTCGCCCCGGTAGTGGAGCCGTTCCGCGTTGCGGGACGTATCGGGCGGCTGTCGGGTCGGGCGATCATCAACTTGCCGGCGTCCCTGAAGTACCGCAGCGTGATCGCCAACCACATCAGCGACGTCGCGGTCGGTTCGGGGGCCTACATCGTCGGCGCCGGGGCCGTGATCGTCATCGTCGTGATGACCGCCGTCGTCGGGATCCAGACCAGCCTGGAAGGCACCAAGGGGCTCGAGCTGATCGGCGCCCAGGACCTGGTGGGCTTCGTGTCGGCCTACGCCAGCATCCGGGAGATCGCGCCGCTCATCGCCGGCGTGATCTTCGCGGCCCAGCTCGGCGCCCAGTTCACCGCCGAGCTCGGCGCCATGCGCATCTCCAACGAGATCGACGCCATCGAGGTCATGGGCCTGCCGTCGATGCGCTACCTGGTGTCGACGCGGTTGATCGCCTCGATGATCGTCGTCCTCCCGCTGTACGTCATCGGGCTCTACATCATGCTGCTGACGACGAAGTTCACGTCCGTGGTCCTTTTCCACGTGCCGAGTGGGACATACAGCGAGTACTTCAACCTCTATCTGCAGCGCCTGGACGTCTTCTACAGCGTGGTGAAGATCTTCATCTTCATCGCCATCGTCACGTTCATCCACTGCACCTACGGCTTCTACGCGTCGGGTGGCCCCGAGGGTGTGGGTCGAGCAGTCGGCCGGTCTGTACGCCTGTCGGTGACGCTGATCTTCGTCCTCAACTTCTTCCTGTCGATGATGTTCTGGGGCGGCGCCTCGTCGATTCGCTTCTCGGGGTAGCGGTGGGGACGAGACTGGCGCCTGCAGTACTGGGGAGGACGATCGGAGCCCTCCTGATCGTCGCCCTGCTCGTGGTGGGAAGCCGCGTCCTCCGGAGCCCCGGCCACAAGATGGTGGTCACCGCGGTGTTCGACAGGGCGGGCCTGAACGTCCGCCCGGGGTACGAGGTGCGGGTCCGCGACTACCCGGTCGGGACGATCAGCGACATCAAGGTCGACCGCAAGAACTTCGACGCCGTGTACACGCTGAAGCTCGACTCGGGGACGGCAGTCGCCCGCGATACCCATGCCGTGCTCGTCCCCAAGACGTTGTTCGGCGACAAGTACGTGCAGCTGGATCCGGCCCAGCCCGGCCAGCCGGAGCTCCGCAACGGCGACCGCATCGGGCTGACCCAGACCCAGAACCCCGTCGAGATCCAGCAGGTGTTCGACGAGGCCGCACCGCTCCTCCAGGCCCTCGACCCGCCGCGCTTCGGCGCCGCCCTGGCCTCGATGAGCCAGGGGTTGGCGGGTGAGGGCGACGACCTCCGGCGCCTCACCGACGGCTGGACGAACGTCATGCAGGAGTTCGCCAGCCACGGCACCGACCTCCAAACGCTGCTGACCAAGGTCCCGGGCGTGGCGGGCACGTTCGCCGAGCGCAGCCAGGATCTGACGACCGCCGCCGACGACCTCGGTCAGGTCGCCGCCGTGCTCGCCAAGAACGAACCGACGCTGGGCCCGTTGCTCACGCAGAACGCGGCGCTGGCCGACAAGGCCGCCGACCTGCTGTCGAACCAGCCGGCGCGGCTCGGACAGATCATCCCCGACATGGTCGACGTCGTCGCCCTGACCGACTCGATGCCGGGGCGCATCGCCAAGTTCGCCAAGAGCGTCAAGTACAACCTGCGGGGCACCGCCAACATCATGTCCAGCGGGTGGATCCAGACCCGCGTCACCAACACCTTCATCCTCAACTGGGGCACGATCTACGACGCCCCCGGCCAGTACGGCGACTACAACGGCGGCACCGGGGTCACGCCCGACATCGACGTCACGGGGGTGCCGAACAAGAACGTCCCCGTCAACCTGTCGCCGTCACAGAAGGCGGCCAGCGCCACCGGCCTCAACACATTGCTCGCTCCGTTGACCGGAGGCGGGCAGTGAGGGCGACCCTCGTCAAGCTCGGGGCGTTTCTGGTCGTGAGCCTCGTCTGCTTGGCGTGGCTCGCGAACCAGATCGGTCAGCTCAGCGGGCCGGCGGGAGCCTTCCACAAGACCTACGGGCTC
>JAFAUA010000148.1 GCA_019243595.1 Acidimicrobiia bacterium | reverse complement strand
GTGACCTGCACCCACCCGTCGGCGAAGGTGCCCGCCTGCACGCCGACCAGCGATGTGGTGCCCAGGCTTGTGACCTTTTCGACGGCGTAGCCGCCCTCCGCCAGCGCCAGCAGCGCGCCCACCGGAACCGCTAGCACAGCCTTGGCCTCGTTGGTCGTGATGTGCACGGTGACCGGTGCCTGGTCGAGCCCGGCGCCTGCGTGCTGGTCGTTGAGCGTGACGACGACGGCGACCGTCGGGTCCTGGCCCTGCTGGGCGGCCGTGGCGACGGTGCCCACCGAGGAGATCGTGCCTGGCGTCGTCGACTCGTCGGGGAGCTCGACGCGCACCGGCTGGCCAGCTTTCACCAGCGTCTGGTACTTCGCCGCCAGCGAGACCGAGACGACGCGGGCCGTGCCGGTGACCTTGAGCCCGCCTCCGCCGCCGGCCCCAGTCGAGTGCTCCGCGATCCGCACGGCTCCGGGCTGGAACACGACATCGCCCATCGCCACACTGCCGGTCTGAGGACGTCCGAGCGCCGCCTGCCAGCGCTTGACGGCCTCGGTGGTGGCCTGGCTCCAGGTTTCGTTAGGGCCGAGCGTGGCGTTGGTCCCGTATCCCAGGGCGATGAGGTTCGCCTCGAGCTCCTCGATGTCCGGGCCCGTCGTGGCCTTGTCATCGAGGTTGCGCCACATGGGCCGGTCGCCGAAGAACAGCACGACCGGTAGCCCGTCGACCTCACCGAGCTTGCTGCCGCGGTCGACCACGGTGCCGACGGGCGCCAGCCCGGTCACCGTTCCGTGCCCCGACCCGATGGTGACGTCGGTCGTGGCGCCGTAGCCGAGGGTGCCGCTGACGTCTTGGGTTTCGGCCAGGTCCTTGCGGGTGACCGTCGCCGTCTGGGCGCCGGGCTTGGTCAGCTTGCTTCCCTCGGCGTGGGCGCCGTCGCTGCTCCGGACGACGCCCGCGGCGCCGGCGCCGACGGCGAGCACGACGATCGCCGCGAGGACGACCTTCGGACCGCGGCTCACTTGTCGCCGCCGCTCACCGCAAAGCCGCCTTTGCCGGGGCCGCCGCACGCCTTGGCTGCGGCGTCCATCTTGGCGTTGTCGCCGGGGGGTGGCGGTGCGGCTCCGTTGCCAGCGGTGACCGGCCCGTTGCCGGCAGTGTCGCCGGACCCGGCCGTCCCCATGTGGATCTGGGCCCCGCCGTTGCTGTCGAACGTCGGGTCGGGCATGTCGATGCCGTGCTGGCGCATGCAGCGGGCGAACTTCAGCGCCTGGTCGCGCATCTTCGCCTGTTCGGCCGGAGAGGGCTGTGGCATGTCCTGCTGGGCCTTGTCCATGATCGGCTGGCATGCGTCTTGGGCCGCCTTGGCCGTCGCGTCGTCGGGGCGCTGGCCTCCCGGGCCGCCCTGAGCGATCATGAACCCGCCGCCGCTGCCGCCGTTGTCGGAGAACTTCGGGTCGGGCATGTCGACACCGTGCTCGCGCATGCACTTCGCGAAGGCGAGCGCCGCGTCCTGCATCTCCTGCTTGGCCGCCGCCTTGCTCTTCTTGACGGTCGTCGTGGTGTGGCCGCCGGCCAGGCTCGCCACGCCCGTCGGGCGGCCTCCACCACCGCACGCGGCGGTGACGATCGCGGTGGCGAGCAGTGCTCCGGCGAGCAGTCTCGTGTGTGCGGTCATCCGTCGATCCCTTCGTTCGCTGTCACGACGGAGCGTCGTCCGAAGGGGCTGAGGAAGAACTGAGGTCTTCTGAGACCGTTCTCAGGTAGCGCTACACACCGGCGCGTACACCGTTCACACTGTGTGCATGCGCGTGCTGCTGGTCGAAGACGAGGTCGCGCTGGCCGAGGCGATCGAGCGTGGATTGAGCGCGAACGGGTTCACCGTCGAGGTCACCCACGATGGGCTCGACGGCTTCTGGCGGGCGCGCGAACGCGCCTACGGCGCCATCGTCCTCGATCTCCTTCTGCCGGGGATGAACGGCTACGAGGTCTGCCGGAAGTTGCGGGCCGAGGGCGTGTGGACGCCGATCCTGATCCTCACCGCGAAGGACGGCGAGTACGACGAGGCCGAGGCCCTCGACACCGGGGCCGACGACTTTCTCGCCAAGCCGTTCTCGTTCGTGGTGCTGGTCTCGCGGCTGCGGGCGCTGCAGCGTCGGGGCACCGTGCCGCGGCCGGCGATGCTCGAAGTCGGCGACCTGGTGGTCGATCCCGCAGCGCGAGAGTGCCGCCGGGACGGCACGCCGATCGCTTTGACCGCGCGCGAGTTCGACCTCCTGGAAGCGCTGGCTCGCAGGCCCGGGACGGTGCGGTCGAAGTACGAGCTCCTCAACGCTGTCTGGGGTTATGAGTTCGACGGCGACGCCAACGTCGTCGAGGTGTACGTGGGATACCTGCGCCGCAAGATCGACACCCCGTTCGGCCGCCAGACACTGCAGACCGTGCGCGGCCATGGCTATCGGGTGGTGAGCGATGCGTAGATGGCTTCGAGATTCGGCGACGCCGCGCTCGGTCCGTGTGCGGATGACAGCGGCGGCAACCCTCGTGGTGGCCATCGCCATGGCTGCCGCGTCCTTCGGCCTCGTGCAGGCCGTGCGCCACCAGCTTCTCGGTCGCATCGACCGTCAGGCCAGCGGGAG
>JAFAUA010000462.1 GCA_019243595.1 Acidimicrobiia bacterium | reverse complement strand
ACCGGCGCCCGCTTCTCCTTGCGGGCCCGGATCGCCTCTTCGAAGTTCTTGGTGGTGAGCCGCACGTAGAGCTGGCCGATGCCCTCGTGGTCCATCTGGGCCGTGAGGCTGCTGGCGTCGAGGCTCGACCACAGCATGCGCTTGGTGACCTCGATGCCCGCCCGGCTGTAGCCGATGATGCGCTCGGCGACGTCGTAGCAGGCGTCGAGCAGCTCGCCGCCGGCCACCACCTTGGATACGAGCCCGATGCGCTCCGCCTCCGCGGCGTCGACGTCGCGGCCGGTCAGCATGATGTCGAAGGCACGCGACGACCCGATGGCCCGCGGCAGCAAGTAGGAGATGCCGAGCTCGCTGGCGGTCAGGCCGTTGTTGATGCCGGCGGCCCGGAACAGCGCGGTCTCCGACGCCACGCGGATATCGGCCGCCAGGCTGAGGCAGAAGCCGCCGCCGATCGCGGGACCGTTGACGGCGGCGATCACCGGCTGGTGCATCTTCCGAATGGCGAGGACCACGTCTTCGAGGATCCCGAGCGCTCGGAGGGCGATGGTGGGCAACGTCAGGCCGTCGACGTGGGGCAGCGTCCCCGGGTCCTCGAGATCGGCGCCCGAGCAGAACCCGGGGCCGGCGCCGGTCAGGACGACGACGCGCGTGTCGTTGTCGACGCTCACCGACTCGATCGCCTCGCGCAGCGGGATCATGACGTCGAACGCCATGGCGTTCATGCGCTCGGGCCGGTTGAGCGTGATCAGCGTGACGTGCGGCCGCGGCTTGTCAACGACGACGAAGGACATGGGCGCTTCCTACTTCACTAGGCCGACCGGAAGTCGAACGCCACCTTGATGGCGCCACTCTCGTCCTGGGTCGCGAGTGCGGCGAACGCCTCTCGCCACTGATCGAGCCGGAACGTGTGGGTCAGCATGCCGTCGAGGTTCACCCGGCCGTCGGCGACGAGGTCCAGGTAGTGCTCGATGCCGTGGCGGCGCACGCCGTCGACCTCCTCGAAGCCGAAGGCGTTCGAACCGACCCAGGAGATCTCCTTGAAGTACAGCGGCGTCCACTCCCAGCGGGCGGGCCCGTGCACGCCGGCCTTCACGAGCGTGCCGCGGGCCTTCAGCAGCCGGGCCCCGACCTCGAACGTCTCGGGCCGCCCGACGGTGTCGTACACGACATCGATGCCGCCGGGGTACGCCATCGGCAGGCTCTCGGCGCCGACCAGCACCCCGCCCGACCAGGCCGCGATCTCCTCGATCACCGCTTGGCGAGGCTCGTGGGCGACGACCAGGTGGGCGCCCAGCTTGCGGGCCAGGGCAGCCTGCGCTTCGAACCGGGCGACGACGGCCACTTCGACGTCGGGGTGCAGGGCCCGCAGCACGGCGACCGCGGTCGTCCCGAGGGCGCCGGCGCCGTACACGAGCACCTTGCCGCCCGGCGGCGGCAAGTGCCGCGTTACCGAATGCAGCGACACCGCAAAGGGGTCGGCGAACACCGCGACCTCGTCGTCGATGGCGTCGGGAACGCGGAACACCATCGAGTCGTGGGCCGGCATCAACTCCGCGTAACCGCCGGTCGCGTCCCGCGAGGTCCCCGAATGGATGCCGGGTGCGACGCGGCCCTTGGCGAAGTTCCAGCACAGGCTCAGGTCGCCGGCCTCGCACGCGGGACATTGCGGTTCGATGCCGCGCGGCTCACAGGACAACCATGGGTTGAGCACGACCCGGTCGCCGACGTCGACGCCTTCTGCTTCGGGGCCGAGCGCCACGACGTCGGCGACAACTTCATGGCCGAGCACCTGGGGCATCGAGAAGAAGTCGCCCATCGGGTTGTCGCGCGCCACGTCCTCGCCGAAGTCCATGAACACCTGTTTGGCGTCGGACCCGCAGATGCCGGTCAGCCGTGGTCGCAACACCACCCAGTCGGGTCCCAGGAAGCCCGGATCGTCGACGTCCATGAGCCGCATCGGGGTGTGGGCCAGCCCGGTGAGCAGGTGGTTGTCACCGTCCGGTGCGGCTTGCGGTTCGGGCCGGACGCCGTAGACGAGGGCGCGCACGGAGAAAGACGTTACGGCGAGATGAAAATCCTCGCGGATCCGGCGACCACTGTCCTATGGTGACGTCGAGTACAGAGCAGTGGCGTCAGCCGCTCTAAGCAAAGCAAGCAAGAAGGTGCAGACAATGGCAGTAGGGACGGTCAAGTGGTTCAACGCCACTAAGGGGTTCGGGTTCATCAAGCCCGACGATGGTGGGCAGGACCTCTTCGTGCACCAGACCGAGATCCAGATGTCGGGGTACCGCCAGCTCGATGAGGGCCAGCGGGTTGAGTTCGAAGTGGGCGAGGGCAAGAAGGGCCCGCAGGCCACCGGCGTCCGACCCGTCTGAACAGTCGCGCCGAGAGGCGCGCATCCGGGGCCGCTGCGAGGCTCCCTCCAACGCGCCTGGGCGTCGCCGTCGTCGGTACCGGTTTCGGCTGCGTCACCCATGTGCGCGCCCTGCGCGCCGCCGGCTTCTCGGTCGCGGCGCTGGTCGGCCGCGACTCGGCAAAGACCGCCGAACGGGCCGAACAGTTCGGCGTGGCCAACGCGTACACACGGCTGAGCGAGGCGTTCAGCGCCGGCGACATCGACGCCGTCACCATCGCCACCCCGCCTCATACCCACGGCCCGCTCGTGCTCGAGGCGCTGGCGGCCGGGAAGCACGTGCTGTGCGAGAAACCGTTCGCGCGCGACGCCGCTGAAGCCCGTGAGCTACTGGCGGCGGCCGAGGCCGCGGGCGTCGTGCACCTGCTCGGCACCGAGTTCCGCTGGGACCCGGGTCAGGCGACGCTGGCGCGCGCCGTCGCCGCCGGGGTGGTCGGTGAGCCCCGTCTCGCTCTGGTGCTCATGCACGTGCCGATGCTCGCCGAGGCCGACGCCGAGGTGCCCGCGTGGTGGGCCGACGCCGGCGCGGGTGGCGGCTGGTTCGGCGCCCACGGCTCCCAGGTCATCGACCAGGTCCGGGTCACCCTCGGGGAGTTCGACGGCGTGAGTGCCGCCCTCCCCCACGTTGCGGGCCGCGAGCAGTCCGCGGAGGACGCCTTCGTCGTCCACTTCCGCATGCGGTCGGGCTGCACCGGCGTTTTGTCGAGCACCTGCAGCGACCGGGGCCCGTTCCTCATCGAGACGCGCGTCGTCGGGTCCAAGGGCACGGCGTGGATCCAGGACGTCGGCGACCAGGTGTTCGTCGCCGATGCCGACGGCACCCGCCAGCTCCCGCTCGCAGACGACCTCCCGCGCCTGCCGACCGGCGGTCCCGAGCCGCTCCCGCCGGGCGTGCTCCACACCGCGTACGACCAGATGATCGCCCACGGCCTCGATCTGCCGCCCTACACGCGCCTGGCCGAGACGTTCCGCGACCTGATCCTCGGCAACCCCATCCCGGCCGAGCCCCAACCGGCGACGTTCGCCGACGGCGTCGCCCAGATGCAGGTCCTGGACGCCGTCCGCCGCTCGGCGGCGACGAAGGAGTGGGTGGAGCTCTAGGTGCCGGCGGTCTCGGCCACCTGATCGGCGAACTGCTGGGCCACGTCTGCGTACTCGGTGACCATGTCGAGGACGACCTGGCGGGCGGGCCGGATGCGGTTCATCTGGCCGACGACCTGGCCGACGAAGTAGTTCGCCAGCTGCTGGGCGCCCGAGCCCTCGGTGGTTGCCGACCGGTTGATGCGGAGCTGGGCCTCGGCGACGAGGGCCGTCTGCAGGGGCATCTGCAGCGGCGGCGGGGCGTCGGCCTTCTCCCACTCGTCGGTCCAGGCGCTGCGCAGCATCCGGGCCGGCTTGCCGGTGAGCGAGCGTGAGCGCACCGTGTCCTTGGACGTGGCGGCCAGGAACTTCTCCTTCACCGCCGGCTGGGTCTCGGCCTCCTCGGTGGTGAGCCACACCGAGCCGCACCACACGCCTTCGGCCCC
>JAFAUA010000120.1 GCA_019243595.1 Acidimicrobiia bacterium | reverse complement strand
GTCGACAACGGCGCGGGCGCAGGCGGGGTGGCCGGCGCGTCGACCGGGACCGGAGCCGGCGGGGTCGCCGGTGGTGGCGCGTCGTCCGCCGGTGGCGGCCAGGCCGCGAACGGCGCGTCCGGTGGTGCCACCCGGTCGACCGTGCTCACCGCCTCGGATCGCGGCGTGTCGCCACGCGAGATCACCATCGGGTTCATGCTCCAAAACGCGGCCGGGCTCAACAAGACCGGGTTCTCCACCGGCCAACGCAGCGACGGCGCGCAGTACATCAACGCTCTTGCCGCATGGGCCAGCACGGACGGCGTCGACGGCCGCAAGATCGTGCCCGTCACCCGCTACACCGACCCGACGAGCGTGGAAGATCAGGCGGCCGCCTGCCGGGCCATGGTCGACGACTCGAAGGTGTTCGGCGTCGTCGACACGGCGTCGATGCTCGACACGGCGTCGATGGACTGCCTGACCAACCTGTCCAAGGGCGACACGCCGATGGTGCACTCGGTGATGTGGTCGACCGACTGGGAGAAGCGTTCGGGTGGCAACGACGTGAGCTATCAGGCCGCCGTCGACCGCATCAGCATCACGTGGGCCCGGGACCTGCAGGCGATCGGCTGGCTGACGCCCGGCGCCGTCGTCGGCATCCTCGGCGACAAGTGCCCGGCGACCGCACCCGTGGTTCAGAACGTGCTGGGCCCGGCACTCAAGGCCAAGGGCGCCAAGGACGTCGTCTACGGGCTGCACGACTGCGACATCCAGTCGGTGGCGACCCAGCCGCCGAACATCGTCACCCAGTTCCGGCTTGCGGGCGTCACCCACGTGCTGATCGTCTCGAACTTCGTCGCCGGCCAGATCTTCACCAGCACGGCCGCCAGCCAGGGCTACCACCCGAAGTACTCCACATCTGACTGGTTCCTGAACACCAGCGACTCGACGCAGAAGAACTTCGACCCGAGCGAGTTCAACGGGGCCATCGGGATCGCGTCGTTCGGCACGATGCTCGTGCAGTCCGGGAAGCCGCCGTACCCGGGCTGGGAGGTGTGCTCGAAGATCGCCACCGACGCCGGCCTCCCGGCGATCCGCCCCGACGACCCCTCGTCGACCGAGCTGCTCACGCTGTGCGACAACTTCATCCTGCTGATCGACGCCTTGAAGAAGGCCGGCCCCAATCCCACGCGCGCCGGCTGGCGGGCCGCCGTGCAGCAGCTCGGTCAGCGCACGAGTGCCTTGTTCGGGCGCAGCCTGTTCGCGCCCGGCAAGTTCACCGGCTCCGACTTCGTCCACACCATCCAATGGCAGGCCGGCTGCAAGTGTTGGAAGTCGATCAGCGACTTCCGCCCGGCCGCCGCATGACCGCGCCAGGAGACACCGTGCTCGAGTACGACCCCTTCGTCACCAGCGGGACCGACCTCTACTCGCTCTACGACCGCCTGCGCGACGAGGCGCCCGTCTACTGGGCCGAGGAGACCGGCGCCTTCGTGCTCTCCCGGTACGACGACGTCTCCGCAGCCCTCGCCGACACCGACGGCTTCTCGTCCGACGCCATGCGCGGCGTCCTCATGGGCGCGCCGACCGGGACCGGTGAGGAACGGCTCCCCCGCAGCGACGCCATCGGGATGCTCGTCGCCGTCGACCCGCCGGCGCACAGCGAGCTGCGCCGCATCGTCAGCCGCGGCTTCACCCCGCGCCAGATGGCGGGCTGGCACGACCACATCGACGAGACGGTGCGCATGCTGCTCGACGCGGCGCCGACCGACGAGCCCTTCGACGTGATCGCCGGGCTCAGCGCCCGCCTTCCCGTGCGCGTCATCGCCGCCCTGGTCGGCGCCGACCCCGACCACGAGGACCGCTTCCGCATGTGGGCCGACGCGGCCACCAGCGTCATGAGCGGGAGCGCCCGGCTGACCGGCATCAAGCAGGAGGAGGCCATGGCGATGATGGCGATGGCCGCCGACCTCGGAGAGCGCATCGACGCCCGGACCGAAGCGCCGCGCGACGACCTGCTGTCGGCGATCGTGAAGGCGCAGGGAGAAGACGTCCTCTCGCGCGAAGAAGCCGTCGGCTTCGCCGCTCTGTTGCTGTTCGCCGGCACCGAGACGACGACCAACCTGATCGGCAACGCCGTCGCCGCCCTGCTCGCCCACCCCGACGAGCTCGAGCGCGTGCAGAAGGATCCGGGCCGCATCAACAGTGTGATGGAGGAGACCCTGCGCTGGGACTCACCGGTCCAGTACGTCTTCCGGCGCACCACCCGTCCAATGGACCGCCACGGTGTGACGATGCCGGTCGACTCCAACGTCACCCTCCTGCTCGGGGCCGCCAACCGCGATCCCCGGAGGTGGGGCGACGACGCGGACCGCTTTGACCCCGACCGGGACGCGTCGGGCCACGTGGCGTTCGGCTTTGGTCCGCACTTCTGCCTGGGCGCTGCTCTCGCCCGGGCCGAGACGGCGTCGGCCCTCGAGCACCTCCTGCCCCGCCTGCGTGGTGAGGCCACGAGCGGTGACGTCGACTGGGTCGACTCGATGCAGTTCCGCGGCCGCCACAGCCTGCTCGTGGAGCTCGCCCCGCTTCACACCGGTGCCTGAGACGCGATAAGAACGCCTCTCAACTCGATCGAGCAGCACAGAGGAGTCAGGGAAATATGCCGAACCCCCAGCACGCCATCCTCACCGACCTCCAGAAGTACCAGTGGTACACGCACCTGAGCCGCACCGAGGGTGCCGACCTGGGCGTGATCAAGGAGGCGCTGAAGACGGCCCGCAAGGCAGGCGACGAGGTCGGCGTCACCAGTCCTCTCAACGTCTGTCTGCTGTTCGGTCCCAAGTTCCTGGCCGAGCTCACCGACGACGTCCCCAACGACTTCCAGGACTACCCGGGCTACGAGTCCCCCGACGGCAAGGTCGCCAAGGGAACCCAGGAGGAGCTGCTCCTCTGGATCCACTCCGACGACAAGGACATCTGCTGGGAGACCCAGTTCCGCTTCCGCAATGCCGTCGCCGGCCACATGAACGTCGCCCGTGAGACGCCGACGTTCATCTACCGCAACAGCCTCGACCTCACCGGCTTCATCGACGGCACCGGCAACCCCGAGCCCGCCCACCAGTACGACAAGGCCGTCGTCCCCGACGGCCAGCCGGGCGCCGGCGGCTCGTTCTGCATCGCCCAGCGCTGGGTCCACGACCTGGGCTACTTCGAGAGCCTCTCGCTCGCCGACCAGGAGGGTCTGTTCGGCCGCACCAAGAAGGACTCGACGCGCCTCGACACCCAGCCGCCGACGTCGCACCTCAGCCACGTCGAGCTGCGCGAGGGCGAGACGGCCGACGCCTCCAAGCCCAAGCGCGGCGAGATGGTGCGCCGCTCGACGCCGTACGCCTTCCACGACGGCACCGTCGGCCTCTACTTCATGGGCTTCTGCAAGGAGCAGGCCCCGATGCGCGAGCGCATGGAAGCCATCTACGGAATGAACGGCCAGCCCCGAGACGCCCTCACCGATTACTCGACTCCGGCCTCGGGCTCCTTCTACTTCGCACCCTCGGTCGAGACCCTCGACGCCATCCTGGGCTAACGCTTAACGTCGTAGCGGACCAGGACGACGCCGTTGCCGAAGCGGCGCGTCTCGGTGAGGCGGAGGTCGGCCTTGTAGTCCGGCGGGAAGAGGCGCTTGCCGGCGCCGATGACGACCGGATGGATGTAGAGGCGGTACTCGTCGATCAGGTCGAGCCGCATGAAGGTGGCCGTTAGGTCGGGGCCGCCCACGACCAGTTCGCCGTAGCGCTCCTTCAGGTCGGCGATCTGCGCCGGATCGACCTCACGGAGGACGGCCTCGCTCCACGGCGCGTCGTCGCCGAGCGTCCTCGAGAACACGAATGTGGGCTTCTCCCGGAAGATGCGCGCGTAGTCGCGGACCGGCTCGGGGGCGGACGGGTCCTCGTCGGCGGTCGGCCAGTAGTCGACCATCACCTCGTACGTCTTGCGTCCCTGGAGATAGGCGCCGATCGGCCGCAAGTAGTGGTTGACGTCGCTGTGCACCTCGTCGTCAATCAGGCCCCAACTGATGTCGCCGTCGGGTGCCTCGAAGAACCCGTCCAGGGACAGCGACAGCTGCACGGCGATGCCCATCGCCGCCTGTCTACTGCACGCTCTCGGGGAGGGTTCGACGCCCCAGCCGCCGAATACCCCTGAGTATGGGTGGGGGGCTTTCCCGTAGGAGCTTCTTGAAGGGCGCCGGCGCGGTGGGTGTGCTGGCCCTGCTGCCGGCCGAGCTGGTGCGCCAGGTCGTGACCCGCACCGCCGAGGCCGCCGAGCCCCACTACTTCCTCGACGCCCATCAGTACGCCACCGTCCAGGCCCTCTGCCGCCGGCTGATCCCCGGGCCGACCGACGACCCGACGGAGAAGGACCCCGGCGCCCTCGAGGCCAACGTCATCGCCTACATCGACCTCTTCCTCGGCGCCTTCAACATCCCGGCGCCCACCGGTCCGCGCATCTGGGGCGAGGGCCCGTTCAGCGGTCGGGCGGGTCCGCCGCCCTGGCCGTTCGCGGGCACGGCGCAGCCCGATCCCTACCCCGACGACTTCGTCCGCAGCGCGGCGCTGAGCGCGACCGACGTCCTCAGCTGGCGCACGCTGCTCGAAGGCACCAGGGGCCTGCCTGAACGCAAGTGGGCAGACGTCGCCGCGGGGGGCAAATACGTCGGCCTCCAAGACCAATACGTACAGGGCGTGAAGAACCTCGATGCCGCAGCGGCCCAGATGTTGCCCACCGCCAAGGACTTCGTCTCGCTCAACCCCATCGAGCAGGAGCTCCTCATCGCCCGTCCCGACATCACGACCGGCTTCCCCTCGCTGGTGTTCCAGCACGCGTGCGAAGGCATGTACGGCGCGCCGGAGTACGGCGGCAACAAAGACCTGGTCGGGTGGAAGTACATCGGATGGCCCGGCGACGCCCAGCCCCGCGGCTACACCGCCGAGCAGATGCTGGCGCCGGACACCTCGGCACCGATCAGCGCCAACGATCTGAAGGGCTTCGACATCCAAGAGCTCTTCGCCCACCTCGCCCTCGGCACACCGCGCGACGCCAAGACGCCGTGGAAGGGGCGTCGTGGGCTCTAAGGCCGTCATCGTCGGGTCCGGCGCGGCCGGCAGCGTGGCCGCCCACGCGCTCACCCAGGCGGGGTGGGACGTCGTCATCCTCGAGAAGGGCGTCGACCGCTACGGCGATGTGACCGCCGACCCCATCGGTCCGCCGCACTTCAGCAGCGACGAGATCAAGGACTCCCTGCGCCACTTCTCCGACGCCGACGCCTTCGCCGAGCCGCGCACATTCGTGGCCAAGCCCGGCGACTCGCCGTTCGTCGGCTTCGTCAACCACCTGCCGACCGGCGTCGGCGGCGGCACCATGCACTATGACGCCAAGACGCCGCGCTTCTGGGACATCGACTTCCGCATGGCGTCGGAGTTCGGCACGCCTGCCGGCTCGACCCTGGCCGATTGGCCCATCACCTACGCCGACATCGAGCCGTACTACGTGCGCGTCGAGGACGTCATCGGCGTCCAGGGCGATGCGTCCAAACATCCGGACTTCCTCAAGAAGCACGCGCCGCGTTCGGCGCCGTACCCAATGGCGCCCGGGCCCCAGCAGCTCGACTCGGTCCTGCTCGCCGACGGTGCTTCCAAGCTCGGCTACCACCCGTTCCCGTTCGCCATGGCCGCCAACTCGGTGCCGCGCGACGGCCGTCCCGCGTGCGTCAACTGCGGGATGTGCTCGGGCTACGGCTGCCCGAACAACAGCCGCGGCGGTGCGGCGGTGACGTTCCTGCGACGTGCGCTCCAGTCGGGCAAGGCGACGCTGATCACCAACGCCTTCGTCTACGAGGTCGAGACCAACGGTCGGAAGGCGACCGGGGTCCGCTACCTCGACGTCTCCGACTGGCCGAACGGCAAGCAGAAGGTCGAGAACGCGGACCTCGTCGTGCTCGCCCTGTCGCCGATCGAGACCGCGCGCCTGGCGCTCATGAGCCAGATCGGCAACTCGAGCGACCTCGTCGGCCGCAATCTGATGTTCCACTGGTTCACCTACGCCTTCGGCGTGTCGCCCACCCGCCTGCACGGGTACATGGGCCGCGCCGCGACCCAGACCCTCGAGGACTTTCTGATTCCCGACACGACGGCGGGTAAGGCCGTCGGCCTTCCCTACCTGCGGGGCGGCAACCTCGAGCTGGGTGGCACGTCCTGGCCCATCGCCGAGGCCACGACCATCGGCGTCTTCCTGCGCGGGCGGGCCCACAAGGAGTTCATGCGCCTCTCGCCGATCCGCGAGCGCATCATGCCGATCACCATGGGCGGCGAGGACTGGCCGACCCTCGATAAACGCGTCACGCTCGACCCGACCGTGAAGGACATCTACGGCTTCCCGGTCGCGCGGGTGACGTACTCGCCGACCAACTTCGAGCTGGCGTCGCAGGCCTACATCGGTCCCAAGCTGGCCGCCATCATCAAGGCCGCGGGCGCTCTCGTCGCCGGGTTCATTCCCCGCAACCCGCCCGCCGCGCTGCCCGGCCTGTCGACGGTGCCGTCGGGCGCCCACATCTTCGGCACCATGCGCATGGGCGACGACCCCAAGTCGTCGGTCACCGACCGCACCGGCCGCATGCACGACCTCGACAACGTGCTCGTCACCGACGGCAGCGTGTTCCCGACGTGCTCGGGCCACAACCCGACGCTGACGATCATGGCCGTGGCCTGGCACTCGATGGAGAAGTTCCTCGGCACGGCGACGACCGCCGGCGCGGCCGCGGCCGTGCCCACCAAGGTCCTCGGCGAGCACGCCGAGCTCCCGGCGACCGGCGTCAACAAGAACGTCGCCGCGGTCGCCCTTGGCGCCAGCGCCGCCGGACTGCTTGCGCGGTCCGTCGGGCATCCCACAACAGACCGCGCAAACACCGCTGGGGAAGAGGCTTAGGAAGTCTCCTCGCCGGCGCCGGCCTTGCGGTCGGGCGGGACGATGTTCGACTTGGCCGACATCTGCGGGCCCATCGTCGTCACCGGCGCCTCTTCCGCGCCCCGGTGGCCGATGACCGGGTAACCGTGGGTGTCCCACGTGACCGGGTCGTAGCGGATGACGCGGTCACTCCATCCCGGCTCGGGCGTGAGCTTGCGGTGGTAGATGGCGTAGAGCGTGTCGCCGATGTCGACGAAGCAGCCGTGGCCGCCGCCGGTGAAGATCGGATGCGAGACCTTCCGCCATGACGACGCGTCGAGCGGGTCGCCACCGAGCCACTCGAGCAGCCCCATCTTGTAGGCGCTCGTCCAGCTTGCGTCGGCCGAGTAGACGATGAACAGCTTGTCGAGGGCCGGATTGCGCAGCACCTGGGGGCCCTCGTTGATCGGGGCGACGCTCAGCTCCCAGTCGTGCTCGGGCGTGGAGATCATCGTGCGCTCGCCCGAGATCGTCCACGGGTTCGACATCGGCGCGATGTAGAGGTTCTGGGGAAACCCGTCGTCGACGCCCTCCCAGCCCGACCACACCGCGTACAGCCGGCGGTTGTGGCGCAGCACGGTGAGGTCGATGGCCCACGTGTCGTGGGCGGCATCGCGGATCTGTCCCACCTCGTGGTACGGACCGAGGGGGTGGTCGGCCTCGAGGACGTAGGTGCGGTGGTGCTTGTTGTCGCCATCGCTGGCTGCGTAATAGACGTACCAGCGCCAGCCGATGCGGTGTAGCTCGGGCGCCCAGATCTGGCGGCCGTGGTCGGACTTGTGGCCCGGCGCCCATATGTGGAACTCCTCGAAGTCGCGCATGTGCGCGAGGTCGGGGAACTTGAGGATCGAGATGCGTGAGTCGGCGAGCGTCGACTGGATCAGCAGCAGCGATCCCTCGAACGGGACCACGTACGGGTCCTGCCCCGGGAATGGCTTCGGATCACTCCAGATGGTCATCAGTGATGCACCCACCCCAGCGGTTGGGCGACGCGGTCGACGCCAAGGCTGAGGAGCCAACCGCTTGTCAACAGACCCCACACGGTGACGCTGGCCTGGACCAGCCTGATGCTCTCGGGGTCACGCAGGATCTGCACGAGGGCGACGGGCCAGAAGATGCCGCGCAGGACGCGGCGCACGCGGCTGTGTTGGAGGTCGAGCGACAGGGCGTCGACGCAGTAGACGACGAACGCCAGCGTGGCCTCGGCGACCAGCGCGAACAGCCAGGCGTGGTGCAGGCGATCGGACTCGAGGGAGAGCAGCCAGCCGGCGGTCAGCAGGAGCCAGACGATCGACCCGAACCGGGCCAGCTTCGGCATCTCACGGTGGGTGAAGAAGACCCAGAGCGTGACCGGCCAGAAGATGGCGCGCAGCACGCGCTCGCGCACGGTGTGCTGGTCGTCGCCGACGGAATCCGAGCAGGCAACGATGAACGCGGCCGCCGCCTCGATGACGAGCAGGAACCACATGTCACAGTTCCCCTCTTCGTGTCTTCTCCGGCATGACAGCCCTCGTCTTTTGTTCGGCTGCTCTGTACAACAACTAAATGGTTCTCCTGATGCCGCTTCGACGGGGGGACCACCCCGACGGACTAGTGATGGAGTGGTGGAGGTCACGTTCCGCCGCATGGTCGACGACGACCTGCCGCTCCTGCACCGCTGGCTCAACGATCCGCCTGTCGTGCGCTGGTGGGAAGGCGACGACGTGTCATGGGAGGGCGTCGTACGCGACTACGGCTCGGGCCGGGAACCCGACGAGACCGAGTTCTGGATCGCGTCGGTCGACGGCCGGGACGTCGGCTGGATTCAGTGCTGGCCCACTGAGGACGAGGCCGACGACGTGGCGCATTGGTGGGCCGCCGGCATCGACCGCACGGCGGCGGGCATCGACTACCTGATCGGGGACGCCGCTGATCGCGGCCGGGGGATCGGGCCGGCGGTCATCCGCGCCTTCACGACCGACGTCGTCTTCGGTCTCCACCCGGACTGGACCCAAGCGGCGGCCGATCCGCTGGAAGCGAACGTCGCCTCGTGGCGCGCCCTCGAGAAGGCCGGGTTTCGCTTCCTCGCCACGGTCCCTGACAGGTTCGGACCGGCGAAGTTGATGGTGGCTGACAGACCGGCGTAAGGCGCGCTCGCCAGCATCGCCCCATGAGCGATCTCATCACCAACGAACAGCTAGAGGCTCTGGTGGCCATGGTCGACGCCGGCGTCGAAGGAAACGGCTGGAACCACGGCCACCTGTTGCTCCGCCTCACGTCGGTCGACGCGGACGGCGGCGACCTCGGAACCAAGCCGATCGACGGCCATCCTCTCGACACGCTGCTCGGCTTTACGGCCCCGGCGGAATGGCAGGCGAGCGGCGTGTCCGCCGAAGGATGGGCGGCGTCGATGGACAGCGCCGTGCGACCGTCGCAGTCGAAGGGACGGATGCGTGTCCGCACCACGACGCTCGTTGCCCGCAGCGGCGCGGTCGCGTCGGGCGTGCGGATGGCCGGCGGCGAGCTCGAGCAGATGGGCGAAGGCGTCGGGATGGTGCTCGACGCCCTCAAGCGCGCGCTGGGACTTGAAACGGCGCCGCCCGACGTCCCCTTCGCCGGCTGGGTAGCGCGCATGCAGCTTCTGTACATCATCGGTGAAGGGCCGCGCGAGCACCGGCGCGTGCCGTGGTGTCAGCTGCGGTCGTCGCTCGAGCGTCACAAGGAGCTGGCCGACGAGGGTTCGTGGGAGACGCTGCGCGGCTTGGCGGCCAAGCGCGACAACATCGTCGCCGACCTCACGCCCGACATCGCGGCGTGGATGGACGAGGGCATGTTCTCCCGCTGGGTGATCGGTGGCATGCCGTCCTACGACCACCTCCTCGAGGAGACGCGCCGGGCGTGCACACCCGAGGCGTTCACCCAGGTGCGCCGCCAGCTGCGGGCCTGGGGCCTGCGCGCCCACGTTCGCCGAAAGGCCGCGTAGGTTCGGAGGCGATGGCCGAAGAGCCCAGCTTCTCCGGCGAGGCGATCGCCGCCGCGTGGGAACGCCACCGCACGCGCCTGTTCGAGGGCCAGCGCGAGCTGTCCGAGTGGATCGTGCGCCACCTCGAACCGCGGCCCGGTCAGACGATTCTCGAGCTGACGTCGGGCCCAGGTGAGACTGGGTTCCTCGTCGCCGAGCGGATCGGCCCGGACGGGCGGCTGATCTCGAGCGACCTCAACCCGGGCATGGTCGCCGCTGCCCGGCGCGGTGCGGAAGCGCGCGGTCTGACCAACGTCGAGTTCCGCGTCATCGATGCCGCCAACATCGATCTGCCTGACGCCAGCGTCGACGGCGTGCTCTCGCGGTTCGGCCTCATGCTGGTGCCCGAGCGCGAAGCGGCGTTCGCCGAGTGCCGCCGGGTTGTGCGCGACGGCGGGCGGCTGTCGTACGGCGTCTGGGGTCCCTTCGACCGCAACCCGTGGCTCACGCAACTGGTCGGCGCCCTGCTGCAGCACGGCCACACACCCGGAGGAGACCCGGGCGGCCCCGGCGGTGTGTTCTCGCTCGCGACTCCCGAGATCAATCGTCACGTGCTCGAAGAAGCCGGCTTCACCGACGTCGAGGTCGAGGAGGTTCCCGGCGCCCAGCACTACGTCAGCGTCAACGAGTACTGGGACGTGCAGACCGAGATCGCGGGGCCCATGTCGGGGATCGTCCGCTCCTTGGATGCCGACGGCCAGGCCGCGATCAAGTCGACGCTCACACAGATGGTTGAGCCGTATCTCGTCGCCGGCGGCGGACTCGAGCTGCCGTCGCTCGCGCTCGGCGTCAGCGCCCGCGCCGCGTAGCTCAACCCGCTCTGGCACCGGCCGTGCGCCTGACGACGTAGCTTGCGTCGCTGTTGACCGGCGACGAGTACATCTCCTTCGACCAGTTCGGGCGCAGCTTCATGCACGAGGTCGTCACAGCCGCTCGAGTCGCGGCCACGATCGCATCGGTCGTCGGCGAGCGGATCGAGGTGGGCCCTATCGCCGCCGGTCCCGGAAATGCGGCGCGGGCAAGCGTGCGGGGCACGCTGGCCGGCGTCGACGTGTCGCCCGCGGGAGAAGACGACGACTCGCTGCGGTTCTCGGCCGTCGTGCGCCTCGACTGCACGCTGGCGGTCAAGGCCCCGGTGCTGAACAAGCGCTACCGGGGCGCGCTCACGATTCCTCTGCGGTTGGTCGTCCGTACGATGTCGCCGCTGCGGCTGGTCATCGACGTCGAGTCCCCGTCGCCGCACGACATCGGCGTTGAGCTCGACTCGGGCGACCGCTCCGGACGCCTCATCCAGATTCTCGGCAACATCGACGACGAGGTCCGGACACGGGCCGCGGCCGACGTCGCCGAACGGGTCGAGGCACCCGAGGCGCGACGCCACCGGGAGATCGATGTGCTGGCCATGGTCGACGACGTCTGGAAGCCATAACCGCAGGTCAGACGCCTCGCGCCTTCCTGTCATACCCCCTTCGTATGGTTGGCAGGTATGGAAGTTGCAGTGGTCATCGCCGCCGCCGTCGTGGTTGTCGCCGTCGTCGCCGCCGTGCTGTTCGCCCGTCGCGAGAACACACCGCGCGTCGACCGCCGCGATCTCGCCGAGATGCGCTCCGCGCTCGACCGGATGGACGGGCTCGTTCGCGAGCTCGAGCGCGACCGGGAGGCGAAGTTCGGTGAGCTGTCCGCCCAGCTGCGGATGGCGAGCCAGCAGACGGCAGCACTGACCGACACGACCGGCCGCCTGCGGGAGGCGCTCGCCGGCACCAAGAGCCGCGGCCAGTGGGGCGAGCGCATGGCCGAGGACGTGCTGCGGGCGGCGGGGCTCGTCGAGCACGTCAACTATCGAAAACAGACCGCCACCGGCGACGGCGGCATTCCCGACTTCACGTTCCTGTTGCCGGGCAACCAGGTCTGCCACATGGACGTGAAGTTCCCGCTCGACAACTACGTGCGCGCCGTCGAGGCCGAGAGCGAGCTGGACCGTCAGCGCTACTTCAAGCAGTTCCGCCGCGATGTGCGCCAGCGCGTCACCGAGCTCGCCCAGCGCCGATACGAGGAGGGCGACAGCTCGCTCGATGTCGTCCTGCTGTTCATCCCCAACGAGCAGCTGTACGGCGCCATCTTCGAACAGGACCCGGGACTGCTCGAAGGCGCACTGGAGCGCAAGGTCGTCCTCTGCTCGCCGACCACGCTGTTCGCGGTGCTCGCCGTCATCCGCCAGGCGGCCGAGAGCTTCCGCCTTCAGCAGCGCTCGCGCGAGATCGTGGCGCTGCTCGGTGGGTTCGCCAAGCAGTGGGCCGCCTTCACCGAGAAGATGGACTGCGTCGGGCGGCGCCTCGATGCTCTGCAGAAGGACTTCGATGCCATGGTCGGCGTGCGCCGACGACAGCTCGAGCGCCAGCTCGACCGGGTGGAGGACGTGCGCCGGCGCGACCAGGTGCCGGCCGTAGAGGTCCTGGCCGGTTCAGACCTCGGGCAGGAGGCCTGAACCGGCAGGCTTACGCGGCGAGCAGGTCCCGGTACTCGGGGTTGGCGTCGATGAACTCGGCGACGTACCAGCAGGCGGGGACGACCTGGTGGCCGGTCGAGCGGGTGTCGTCGAGGGCGCCCCGCACCATCTCCGCACCGAGGCCCTGGCCGCGGAGGCTGGCCTTGATCTGGGTGTGCGGGAACACCCGCACGTCGCCCTCGTCGCGGTAGTCGGCGACGCCCACGACCTCGCCGTCGACGACCAGCTCGTACCGGGAGTGTTCGGTGTTGTTGCGGACTTCGTTCGCCATCACGCCATACCTACCCCCGATCGCTCCCCTACCTACACTCGCCTCGTGAGCACACGCCGTGAGCAGGTCATCGAGGTCATCCGGGATCGGGGGCTGCTGCGGCTCCCCGAGCCGGTCACGCTGGCGTCGGGGGAGCTGAGCCGCGACTTCATCGACGCCAAGGCGGCGCTGTCCCGCGGCGCCGACCTCAAGCTGGCGTGCGAGGCGATCCTCGACAACGTGGGCGACGTCGAGTTCGACGCCGTCGGTGGCCTGACGATGGGCGCCGACCAGTTCGCCCACGTCCTCGCGGTCCTGGCCGGCAAGGAGTGGTTCGTCGTGCGCAAGGAGCCCAAGGGTCGGGGCACCAACAAGCTCGTCGAGGGAGCCAAGGTCGGCGAGGGCTGGCGCGTCTTCCTGGTCGACGACATCGTCACCACTGGCGGCTCCATCCAGAAGGCCCACGACGCCATCACTGCTCTGGGTGCCACGGTGGTCGCCGCCGCCACGCTCGTCGACCGCGGCGAGATCGCCGGCCAGTACTTCCGCGAGCGCGAGATCCCCTACATCCCGGTCGTCACCTACCGCGACCTCGGCATCGAGCCGGTCGGCGGAGGTCTCGTCAGAACCTGAGCCTTCTCTGACGCCCGTCTAAGTCCCGCCCTGTTCCATGCCGACAAGTGGAACAGGCAAGGAGTGGACGGAAGGGGCCGAAGTGAACGCCGGGCTGTGGCTGCTCGTGAGCGCGGTGGTGATGATCGCCGTGGTCGCGGCCGTGATTCTCGAGGAGCGCGACCGCTGGCACCCGCGAGGCCGCGGCTAGCGGAAGCTGCTCACTCGGCCCGCAGGATGTCGGCGGGCTGGGTGCGACTGGCAAGGGTGCCAGCCCCGCCACCGGCAGGTAGTGGCACCACCCGCGCCGTACCTTCTATGTGTGACGGCGGAACCGGTCACCGACATGGCGCTGCGCAAGCCGGCCGCCGCCCTCCGCCCCTTCGTCGAGAGCTACCGCGGCTACCGCCTCGAGGGGCACCCGCCGGCCATCCACCATGGTGTGCCCTCTCGTCA
>JAFAUA010000070.1 GCA_019243595.1 Acidimicrobiia bacterium | reverse complement strand
AGGTGTCTGATTAGACCGCCGCCACGGGAATGCGCGTCCGCCGGTGCGGGCGGTCGACGACCTCGACGAGCTCGCCGGTCAGGTGGTGCGGCGCAGCCGCGGTGATCCGGGCGGTCGCCGTTGACCCGGTGGGCAGGCCCTGTGCCGCGAAGTGCACGAGCTTGTTCTGTCGCGTGCGGCCCGTCAGCACCGAAGGGTCCCGCTTGCTCGGGCCCTCCACGACGATCTCCTCGACGCGGCCGACGCGCTGCTCGTGCTTCTGCAACGCCGAGCGCTCGACGACGACGCGCAGGCGTTGGAAGCGCTCGGCCGCCACGTCGGTCGGGATGAAGCTGTCGGTCAGGCTCTCCGCTTCGGTACCGGGGCGCGGCGAGAAGAGAAACGTGTAGGCACTGTCGTACTCGGCGGCGGCCGCCACTTCGAGGGTGCGCTCAAAGTCATCGTCGGTCTCCCCCGGGAAGCCCACGATGATGTCGGTGGTGACGGCCAGGTCGGGTATGGCCTTGCGGGCGGCCGTGAGTCTCTCGAGGTATCTGGTCGCCGTGTAGCCGCGGTGCATGGCGGCGAGAATCCGGTCGCTCCCCGACTGCAGCGGCAGGTGCAGGTGCTCGCACACCGCCGGCGTCTCGGCCATCGCCTCGATCGTCTCGGGTCGCAGCGCCTTGGGATAGGAACTGGTGAACCGCACCCGGCGGATGCCGTCGACGGCGCCAATCGCCCGCAGCAGGTCGGCGAACAGTGGCCGGCGACGGGTGATGTCGCGACCGTAGGAGTTGACGTTCTGGCCGAGAAGCGTCACCTCGGTGACGCCCTCGGTCGCGAGCGACTCGACCTCGGCGACGAGCTCGTCGAACGGCCTGCTGATCTCCTTGCCCCGCACGGCCGGCACGATGCAGAAGGCGCACTTGTTGTCGCACCCGATCTGGATGGTGACCCACGCCGCGTGCGGCAGGTCGCGGACGGGCAGGGCCGACGGGAACGCCTCGCCGTCCTCGACCGTGGCCTCCTCGAGGATCTCCACGATCGGACGTCCGTGCTCGCGGGCTTCACGGAGGAGCTGCGCGGCCCGGGCCACGTTGTGGGTGCCGAGCACGACGTCGACGTGCGGCGCCTTCTCGCGGACGATGCCCGCGTCCTTCTGGGCCAGACAGCCGGCGACCGCGATCTGCAGATCGGGCCGCTGCTGCTTCTGGACGGCGAGGTGACCCAGATGGCCGTAGAGCTTGTTGTCCGCGTTCTCGCGGATGCAGCACGTGTTGAGGAGGACGACATCGGCCTCGTCGACCTCGTCGGTCGCAACCATCCCATCGTCCTCGAGCTGACGCGCCAGACGTTGCGAGTCGTGCTCGTTCATCTGGCACCCGAAGGTGCGGATCAGGTACTTGCGGGGCGTGCTGGGCACGCCACTCAGGCTACTGACCAGCCAATTGTTTGAGGTCGGCAAGCACCTCGTCGGGGTGGCCGCCGAAGTCCTTCACGTCGTAGACCTTGCGCACCACACCGTCGGGGTCGATCAGGAACGTCCACCGGCGGGCGACGGCTGCCCAGTCGTCGTCGGGCGGACGGGCCGTGCCGTAGGCCTCGCCGACCTGGTGGTCGACGTCGGACAGGAGCCGGTACGGGAAGTTCTCGTTGTCGGCGAACGCCTTGTTCTTGTCCGGGGTGTCGAACGAGATGCCGACGATCACCGCATTGGCTTCTTCGAACTGTGGGGTTCGATCACGGAACCCCTGGCCTTCGATCGTTCAGCCGGGGGTCGACGCCGCCGGGTACCACCAAAGCACGACCCAGCGGCCCGAGAGGTCGTCGAGCGAAACCTGATTGCCGTCCTGGTCGGGTAGGGCGAACGCGGGAGCGCGGTCTCCTTCGGAAGCAGGCATAGGCCGCAGCTTGTCAGATGCTGGCGTGGGCGGGCTGCCGCTCGCCATCAGCCGACGGCGTCGCGGTCACGGCCGTCGCTTCCGGCGCCGTGCTGGCCGTCGGCATCCGGTGAGTGCGGTCCTCCACCGAAAGTCGGATCGCGGTGCGGCTCTCGCCATCGATCTCGATGTCGGCGAACGTGGGGATGCACACCAGGTCGACGTTCGACGGCGTGAGATAGCCGCGTGCGATGGCGATGGCCTTGACCGCCTGGTTCAGGGCACCGGCACCGACCACCTGGACTTCGACAGCGCCCGACTGGCGCACGACGCCCGCCATCGCACCCGCCACTGAATTCGGATTGGAGCGGCTGGAAACCTTGAGGATCTCCACGTGTCCTCCCGGGGCGGGCTGTTCTGTCACGTCCTAGGAGAAGTTCGACAGCCCTCTTAAGGCTTCCTGCCCACCCATTCGTACGAATTTGGGGGTTTTGTCCCTCCGCGCGGTCCGCGGTCGAAACCGCGGACCGCGGCCGGCGTCAGTCGAGCGTGATCGGCTCGTCGTCGGGGTCGGTGGCCGCCTTGGCGTCAGGTCCGGCGGCGTCGGCATCCGACTTCGGCGTCAGGCCCGTCTGCTCACGGATGCGCCCGTCGATCTCGACCATCACCTCGAGGTTCTCGGCGAGGAAGCTCTTGGCGTTCTCCCGACCCTGCCCGAGCTGCTCGCCCTCGTAGGTGAACCAGGCGCCCGACTTCTTGACGAGCCCGAGGTCGACGCCGACGTCGAGCAGCGATCCCTCGCGGCTGATTCCCTTGCCGTAAGTGATGTCGAACTCCGCCTGGCGGAAGGGTGGGCTGACCTTGTTCTTGACGACCTTCACGCGTGTGCGGTTGCCGACCACCTCGACGCCGTCCTTGATCGCCTCGATGCGCCGGATGTCGAGCCGCACCGACGAGTAGAACTTCAGCGCCCGCCCACCGGGAGTCGTTTCCGGCGAGTTGTGAACCATGACGCCGTCCACGAAGTAGTTGTGACTGCCCTCCACCTCGATGTCGAAGCGGTGAGTGCGCCCGCTCGAGACGACCTTCGGTCGGACGGCCTTGATCGGCATCGGGACGAGCTCTTCACGTACAGGAGCAAAGGCCGGCTCCACGTTGAACTGTCCACGGAACCGGGGCAGGAGCTTGTACTGCATCGAGGGGTGGATGAATGGAGCGACGAGCGCATGGAGCTTTGCAGTCTCATCCTTGGAGAAGATAAGAAACGCCATCTTCCGGGCGCCCTTCTCCATCAATCGGGGATGGATATCCCACGTGTCAGCCAGGTATTCGGCGAGGCGCTTCCGTGTCGATGGCTCCATGGCCTGGACACAGATCTCTGAGCGGCCGCTGCCGTCTCGAGTGCGCTCCTGGAGACCCTTTGCTCGCGTCGCGAACGACCCGTCATCCATGTACCAGATCGCCAGAGCGAGTGGCGTCAGCTGCTTGAGGTAGTCGTGCCCGAACGTCTTTCGGGCGCCCATGTACACAGCCCGACGTAGCTCCGAGAGCTCGATCAACGGCTTCACGTCGTGGAACACGGCGCCCTTGGCGTTCGTCGTTCGGCACGTTCCGATGTTGGCAAACAGCGAAGCTTTCCAGTCCGAGTACTCGGCCTGGTTCTTGCCGTGCCCCCAACGGAGTCGAGCGCCCATACTGTT
>JAFAUA010000003.1 GCA_019243595.1 Acidimicrobiia bacterium | reverse complement strand
GGCGTCCACTTCGGTTCCTTCGTTGAAGGCGCGCGGGCGGTGCGCGCCGTCTCCCAGGCCGGGCTCTATCCAACCAACTGCCGGCTGCTCGATCCCGGGGAGGCGATGCTGTCGGCCGGGGTGTCCGATGGGTCGGCGCTGTTGGTGCTCGGCTTCGAGTCGGCCGACCACCCGGTGGACGCGTGGATGCAGCGGGCGGTCGAGCTGTGCGGTGACTTCGGCGGCATCGTCCCCGACGGCGTGCGGTCGTCTTCGTCGGCCTCGAACGAGGGGGCGGTGGGCGCGTGGAAGAACGCCTTTGTGCGGGCGCCCTACGGACGCGATGCGTTGGTGTCGCTCGGTGTCATCGTCGACACCTTCGAGACGTCGGTGACATGGGACCGCTTCGAGGATCTTCACGCCGGGGTGACGGCGGCCGTCGAGAAAGCGCTGGAGTCGGTGTGCGGCGGGGGCTGGCTCACGTGCCGCTTCACACACGTGTATCCGGACGGGCCCGCGCCCTACTTCTCGTTCCTGGCGCCCGGCCGGGACGGTTCACAGCTGTCGCAGTGGGCGGAGTTGAAGGAGGCCGCGTCCGACGCCGTGCTGGCGTTCGGCGGCACCATCACCCACCACCATGCCGTCGGGCGCGATCACCGCCCCTGGTACGACCGTCAGCGGCCGGAGGGGTTCGCCCGCGCGTTGGCGGCAGCCAAGTCGGCGCTCGACCCGGCGGGAATCCTCAACCCCGGCGTGCTCATAGATCCGCGGTCAACTCCCTGACGATCTCCGCGGCCGGCTGGGTCTTGGTGACGGCGCCCACCGACTGCCCGGCGTAGAGCGCCATGGCGTTGATGCTGCCGGTCGCCCCACGTCCGGGGCACGGCACGGCGAAGCGAGGCAACGCCATCCGGGCTTCGCCCATCTCGACCTCGCCGACGATGTCGCCGTCGAAGGCCTCGGCCGCTTCCACGCAGCTGCGGAGCACGCGGTGCGGCGCGTCCGGCCACATCACTGAGAAGGCAGTCGTGAGGACAGTGTCGTCGGGGCCGGCTTCGACGAGGGCCTGCGCATAGTCCGGGTGGGTGTCGGCTTCCTCGGCGGCAACGAATCTGGTGCCCACCCTCGCCGCGTCGGCGCCCGCCGCCAGCACCGCCTTGACGGCGCGGGCCGTGCCGATGCCACCGGCGGCGACGACGGGTAGGTCGGGTGTTGCGGCGAGGACCGCGTCGAGCAGAGGGAGCAGCCCGGTGGTGCCGCGGACGTGACCGCCCGCTTCGACACCTTGGGCGACGATCAGGTCACACCCCGCGTCTTGGGCCTGGCGAGCTTCGTCCGCTGAGCCGACCTGCCAGCAGGCAAGCGCACTGTTCGCCTTGGCGGTATCAACGAGCGCGGAGTCGGGCGCGCCGTAGAAGAACTCGACCACGCGAGCACGACGTCCTGCTTCCTCGACGGCGGCGGCGTCGACGAAGGGCATCAGAAAGTTGACGCCGACGGGCGCGGACGTTCGGCTGATCGCCTCGTCGAGCCGGCTTCTCACGTCGTCGGCCGGAAGTCCCCCGGCGCCCACCATCCCGAGCCCGCCAGCCTCGGACACCGCGACACCGAGGTCAACAGTGGTGATCCCGCCCATGCCCGCCTGTTGCAGGGGGAGCCGGCAGCCGACCAACTCGGTGAACCTCGTCGTCAACATGGGTGCCCTCCTATCGTGAGCCAGGCACATGATCCTGCGGAGGAGCGAAGACGTCGAGTTCGAGGAGGGCGAAGACGCCTTTCTCGAAGGCGACCGTCCGTACGTGCCGGGCACGGCCCGGGCCGCCCTGTCGCACCGCAACTTCCGCTACGTGTGGAGCGGGCTGTTCGCGTCGAGCATCGGAACGTGGATGCAGAACTTCACGCTCGCCGCCTTCGGGTGGAAGCTCACCCACTCGACCGGGTACGTCGGACTGCTGGGCTTCGCGCAGCTCGGCCCGATCCTGCTGCTGTCGACGTTCGGCGGATGGCTGGCCGACGCCTTCGACCGCCGGCGGCTAATCATCGTCATGCAGGTCGAGCAGCTGGTGGGGTCGCTGGTGCTCGCCTGGCTGGCCCACGGCCACCACCCGTCGACGGTGGGCATCTTCCTCTGCGTTCTGGCCATCGGCGTGGGGAACGCGCTGAACGCGCCGGCGATGATCGCGGTGATCCCGAACCTGGTGCCGCGGGAGGACCTGCAGGGCGCGATCTCGCTGCAGTCGATGCAGATGAACGCGTCGCGTGTGGTGGGGCCCGCTTTGGCCGGCGTGATCTATCCGGGGCTGGGAGCCGCCGCCGTGTTCGTCGTCAACGCCGCGACCTACCTCTTCGCCGTCTGGGGAGTGTCGGTCGCGCACTTCCAGTCGCGTGTCGAGATCGTCGCCGAAGAGACGGGCATCCACCGCCTCATTTCCGGCTTCCAGATCGCGTGGGCCGACCCGCTGGTGCGCCGCATCCTCGCCACGATGACGACCTTCTCCTTCTTCTCGCTGTCGTTCATCTACCTGATGCCGTCGCTCGCGTCGGAGAACTTGAAGATGGACACGCAGAGCCTGGCGTACGGGTTGCTCTTCGCCGCGTTCGCGCTGGGCGCCGCCCTCGGCGCCCTCTCGATCGGCACCGTGCTGGTGCACCGGCCGAAGCCGGCGATCGTGCGCACGGGACTCGGTTCGTTCGGCGTCCTGCTCGCCGCCTTTGCGCTCGCCCGGACGGCTGCGTTGGCCTACCCCGTCGCCTTTGCCGTGGGCTTCTGCTACTTCGCCGCCGTCACGTCGATGTCGACGATCCTCCAAGCACACCTGTCTGACGAGATCCGAGGCCGGGTGATGGCTCTCTGGATGATGGCGTTCGGCGGCACCGTTCCCGTCGGCGTCCTCGTCGCCGGCGCCGTCGCCGACTGGACGTCGATCACTGCCGTTGTGCTCGCGGGCGCGGTGGTGGCCCTGCTGCTGGGGTTCTACGCCAACCTCCGCTCGGTCGGCGCACCGGCGACCTAGTTCACCGTACGATCGGGCTGTGCGTCGGGGGGCCGTACTCCTGGTTGTCGTTGGCGTGGTCGCTGTCGCGGCGGGGCTGGGCGCACGGGTGGCGTCGGCCAGCGACAAGTCGGTCTCG
>JAFAUA010000442.1 GCA_019243595.1 Acidimicrobiia bacterium | reverse complement strand
CGGGCGGTCGCTCCCGACCTGGTCGGCTTCGGACGCAGCGACAAGCCGGCGTCCCGTGAGGACTACACCTACCGGCGCCACGTCGACTGGATGCGCGGCACCGTCGAGGCCCTCGACCTGCGGGACATCACCCTCGTCGGCCAGGACTGGGGCGGGCTCATCGGTCTGCGCCTCGTCGCCGAGATGCCCGGCCGCTTCGTCCGGGTGGTCGCCGCCAACACCTTCCTGCCCACCGGCGACCGCGACCCGGGCCCAGCGTTCAAGGCGTGGCAGCAGTACTCGCAGGAGACTCCCGACTTCCACGTCGGCGGCATCATCAAGGGCGGCTGCGTCAGTGATCTGGCGCCCGAGGTGATCGACGCCTACGACGCGCCGTTCCCCGACGAGACCTACAAGGAAGGCGCCCGTCAGTTCCCGCTGCTGGTCCCGACGTCGCCCGACGACCCGGCGTCCGAGCCCAACCGCAAGGCCTGGACGGTCCTCAACAGCTTCGACAAGCCGTTTCTCTGTGCGTTCAGCGACTCCGACCCGATAACCGGCGGCGCCGACAAGGTGCTGAAGGAGTCGATCCCCGGCGCCAAGGACCAGCCGCACACGACGATCGTCGGGGGTGGCCACTTCTTGCAGGAGGACAAGGGCGAGGAGCTCGCCAACGTCGTCGTCGATTTCGTCGAGCGCACCCGCTGACCTTGGCCGACTCCATCATCGCCGTCGCCGGACTGACCAAGCGGTTCGGGCCTGTCCTCGCCGTCGACGGGCTCGACTTCTCCGTCGACCAGGGCGAGGTCTGCGGCATGCTCGGCCCCAACGGTGCGGGTAAGACGACGACCCTGCGCATGCTCGTCGGCCTGATCTTTCCGGACGCCGGCGAGGCCCGGCTGCTCGGGCACAACGTTCGCCCGGGCGACGAGGCCCTCCGCCGCGTCGGCGTGATGATCGAAGAGTCAGCGTTCGTCCCTTATTTGAACGGCATCACCAACCTGCGCCTCTGGTGGGAGGCGGGCGGTGCCCCGTGGTCCGATGCCGATGTTGAGACGGCGCTGTCGGTCGCCGGACTCGGCGACGCGGTTCGACGCAAGGTGAAGACGTACTCGCAGGGGATGAAGCAACGACTCGGTATCGCCCGCGCCCTGCTCTCCCGGCCCGACGTGCTCGTCCTCGACGAGCCGACCAGCGGGCTCGATCCCGGGGAGATGCGCGAGGTCCGTCAGCTGCTCCGGCGCGTATCCGAGCAGGGCACGACCGTGCTTCTGTCGAGCCACTTGCTCAGCGAGGTCGAACAGGTCTGCACCAACGCCGTCGTGATGGACAAGGGCAAGCTGGTGGCATCCGGCGCCGTCGCCGAACTCATCGGCGCGGGTGGCTCCGTGTATATCGAGGTGACGAACGTGCGCCGGGCCACGTCGACGTTGAAGAAGCTAAAGGGCGTTCGCCGCGTCATACCGGAGCCTCCGGGGTTGGCCGTCGAACTCGACGGCATCAAGCGGTCGGAAGTTGTCGCCGCCCTCGTGCACGCGGGTGTCGGCGTCGAGACCGTCACCGCCCGTCACCAGCTCGAAGACGCCTTCCTCGGTCTGGTCGGGGAGGCCTGATGCTCGCCGTCTTTCGTGTCGAGGCCTACAAGAACCTGCGGCGGCCGCGGACCTTCGTCGCCCTCGGACTTGCCTTACTGATCCCCACGATTTTGACGATCGCCCTCAAGGCCAACCCGCCCACGCCCGGGCCCGGCGAGGAGGGCCTGTTCGTCCTGGCGCCCAACTCCGGCTTCATCGTCGCCGTCGCCGCCCTGCGCTTCATGAGCCGGTTCCTGTTGGTACTCATCGCCGCCCTCTTCGCGGGCGACGCCGTCGCGGCCGACGCCGCGTGGGGCAACCTGCGCTACAGCCTGGTGCGCCCGATCCGCCGCGCCCGGTTGCTAGCCGCCAAGCTCACCGTCAGCGCCCTGCTCACGCTCACTGCGACGCTGCTCATCGTCATCGCCGGCGTCGTTGTCGGCGGCATCGCCTTCGGGTGGGGCGGCGTGAACCTCGGATTCTTTGGGGCTGGGCCGCTCGCCGCGGGTCTGTCGCAGAGCGCCGGTCAGCTGCTGTGGAACGTCGTACTGGCCGCCTTCTACGTGGCGTGGAACCTCGCCGCCGTCGTGTCCTTCGGGTTCTTCGTGTCGACGCTGACCGACGTCCCCCAAGGTGGTGTCGGCGCCGCCATCGGCCTCTACATCGTCTCCCAGATCCTCGACGCCATCACGTCGCTCGGCTCGATCCGCTACGCCCTGCCGACTCACTACCTCGACTCGTGGGACGCACTGTTCTTCCGCCACGGGCCCAACGCCGACATGCTGCGCGGCGTCCTACTGCAGATCGGCTACATCGTCGTGTTCTGCGGCCTCGCCTTCTGGCGCTTCCAGCGCAAAGACATCCTCAGCTAGGTCGCGGCCGGCTGACCCATCGCCCGCTTCGCCGACTTCTCGGCGTACCGGGTGATGAGGTGGGCGCCGGTCGCGAGGAGGAGACCGAGGGCGACGGCGCCGAACCAGAGGGCGAGGGGTGCTCGGCTCGGCGGCGGTCCGCCTTCGGAGCGCACTTTCTCGCCCGGCCGGCGGGCGTCGAGGGCGGTGACGTGCCAGGAGTCGCCGACGCGCTCCATGACGAGTGTCCCCGTCTTCAGGGGGCCGACGCCCGACGCGAGCTCCTGGTGGAGCCGGAACGGCACACGGACAAACTGCCGAGTGTTCGCGACCGGCGCAGCCGATGTGGGCATCTGAACCGCCTTGCCGACCTCGAGGTCGGCGAACTCGCTCTTCTTTCTGTCGTGGGTCGGCGGCAGCAGCGGGGTGGCGACGGCGACCGGACCGATCTTCTCGGCCCGCGTGCGCGCGTCCTTGGTCACACCTTTGCGCCCCGTGTCGCCGACGGCCGCTAGCCACCGCTCCGCTGCGCCCTCCGGCCGGTGGTGTCCAGCGTTGGCGAGGTGGATGACGACGCCGAGGGCGGCGAGGACGACCAGCACGATGACGATCACCGTGGCAAAGGTCGAACGGCGAACGGGCGAGGCCTGAACTTTCACGACAGCGCCGCCTCCGACAGCA
>JAFAUA010000391.1 GCA_019243595.1 Acidimicrobiia bacterium | reverse complement strand
CTGGTCGTCTTCGGCAAGTGACGGAGTGCCCTTCTTCACGACGACAGGGTGGGCATCGACGCCGATAATGAGCGAGTGCGTGGGCGCCGCAGGAAGCCGCCGGGACTGCCGCAGGGCAAGCTGCGGACGGCGGCACAGCTCCTGCAGAACCCCGACATGCTCGCCCACCTGTCGGCCTTCGACGAGCAGGGCACCGACCTCCTCGGCTGGCGGAATGGGTTGCTGCGATTCTTTGCCTCGCGTTCGCCTGATCACGTCGAGCACGTGTTCATCGGAGGCCACGACAAGTACCGCAAGGCCACCCACTACCGGCTGATCGCCGCCGTCACCGGCGAAGGCCTGTTGACGGCCGAGGGCGAGGAGTGGGCCAGCAACCGCCGAACCATCCAGCCGATCTTCGCCAAGCGGCACCTCGACGCCTTGGTGCCGCACATGACGGCGGCGACCGCTGACTTCCTCGACCGCTGGCAGCAGCGCCCCGACGGCGACACGCTCGACGTGGCGGCGGCGATGAGCGAGGTGACGCTCGACGTCGTCGGCCGGGCCCTGTTCGGAGCGACGCTCAGTGACGCCGCTGACCGTCTTCGTCCAGCTGTCGTGGTCGGCCTGCGGACGGGCGTGGCCGCGGCCCGGCTGCAGCTCCTGCTGGCGCTTCCCCGGTGGATCGTCGACCTCGGCGGCTGGCTCCTCTACAACGTGCCGTTCGTCCCGCCGCCGCTCAGCGGCATCCGTCGCAGCATGCACACGATCGACGACGTGGTGCGCGGTGTGGTCGACGCCCGGTCGTCGTCCGGCGGCGAGGGCGATCTACTCGACCTGCTGCTGGCGGCGCGCGACGAGGACGGCAACGCGCTGAGCCGCACCCAGGTCCGAGACGAGGTCGTCACCATCGTGCTCGCCGGCCACGAGACCACCGCGAACGGGCTGGCGTGGCTCTGGTATCTGCTGGCCAAGAACCCCGAGGCGCGGGAGCGACTGCAACAGGAGGTCGACGACGTCCTCGGCGACCGGATTCCCACGGCGGCCGACGCCGACCGACTGGTGTGGACGACGGCCTGCTTCCAGGAGGCCATGCGGCTGTACCCGCCGGCGTGGGTGCTCGAGCGGGAGGCGGTCGCCGAGGACGAGCTCGACGGCTACCGCATCCCCAAGCACTCGACGGTGATCTTCCCGGTAATCCTCATCCACCGCGACCCGCGCTGGTGGCCCGACCCGCTGCGGTTCGATCCCAGGCGCTTTCTCGGCGAGCGGGCCGCCCAGTCACTCCGCGGCGCCTACCTCCCGTTCGGTGCGGGCCGCCGGGCCTGCGTCGGCGCCACCTTCGCCCTCATGGAAGGGACCCTGATCGCGGCGATGCTCACCCAGCGCTTCTTGCTGGACTTGGTCGGCGGCACCCCCGTCCGACCGGAAGCAACCGTCACCCTCCGCCCGCGAGACGGCCTACCGATGGCCATGCATCGCCGCCCCGCCCTCGTCTGACTCGAAACCTCTCCAAGTCGCCTCCAGCGCGGAACGAACGGGAACGAACGGAGCGATCTCGCGGACTTGGAGAGGTTGTTAGGGGACGAGGACGACGCGGCCCACTGCTTGGCGGCTTTCGATGAAGGCGTGGGCAGCGGCCGCGTCGGCGAGCGGGAAGGTGCGGTCGACCAACACCTTGAGGCGGCCGGCGGCAACGTCGTCGACGTGGCGCTGGATCATCTGGCGGGTCCGCTCGTTGGCGATCTCGGCGCCGAGGAAGACGCCGGTCAACGACTGGTCGCCCATCATGAGCATCGATACGTCGAACGGCTGGGGGTCGCGGCCGGCCTGGCCGACGAGGGAGCAGCGTCCCCGGTAGGCGAGGGACTGGATGCTGCCGACGAGCACCTTGCCGCCGACTGAGTCGACGACGAGGTCGACGCCTCGACCGTCGGTCCCGGCGCGCACGTCGGCGACCCAGTCGGGCTTCGAGTAGTTGATGCCGACGTCGAGCCCGAGGTCCTTGAGCGGGGCCAATCGTTCGTCACTTGACGCGGTCGCAAGCACGCGTGCGCCCGCTCGCTTGGCGAGCTGGATGGCGGCGACGCCCACACCGCCGGCGCCCGCCTGGATCAGCACGGCCTCGCCGTCCTTGAGGTGGCCGAACTCGAAGAGGCAGTCGTCGGCGGTACCGAACGGGACCGGCACACACGCGCAGGCAACCAGGTCGGCGCCGTCGGGGATCGGCCACGTGATGATGGCGGGGACGGCGACCTTCTCGGCGTGCGACCCCGACATCATCGTGCAGACCACCCGCTGGCCGACGTGCCGGTCCTCGACACCCTGGCCGACTCCGGAGATGGTGCCGGCGCACTGGTAGCCGACGATGTGCGGCGTCGACGTCATCGCACCGCCGAGGCGGTTGAGCGTGTCGCCACCCTCGATGCTGATGGCTTCGACGTCGATCACGACACCACCGGGGAACACCGCCGGGTCGGGCACGTCCTCGTAGCGGAAGACGTCGGGCGGACCGGTCTCGTAGTACACGGCAGCCTTCACGCCGGCGAACTCTACGCTCGCCAAAATTTCTTTGTGGCTGCTTGTGCCGCCGTGGTCCAGTCGCGGCACGTCTGAGCCCGAGACACCAGGCATTCCTGTCATAGGCGCCTGGGATCATCGACGCATGGGAGTGAGCAACCGCGATCGTCGACGGCAGAAGAAGCGACGCCAGGCTGCGGCCGAGCGCGCCCGCGAACGACGCGCAGCCTCGGTCGGGCTCTTGAGCCCTGACGAGAAGCCGATGACATTGATGGGAGAGAGTGTCGGGCTCCTGCTGCGCGCGCTTCTCAGATTCAAGTGGCGTGTCGGGCCCGACGGCGCCGCGCACCGGCGCTGTAGTCCTCGAACCCTCCCTCGGCGCGCCGCTCCGACGCGCTCTCACGCGCCTTGAAGCCGAGCTGCTGCTGGCCGACGCCGACTTGATTGGCACGGACCGTGACCGAACAGCGAACGCACGAGCAACGGGCGTTTGATGCGCTCTTCGAACTCGTGTGCCGAGTTGCGGATTCCACCGCGGTGGAACGGCGCAGTGCCCGACCGATTCGCTGAGTGGCCCGACGAGGTCGCGTTCAGCGGGGTCGAGCTCGGCGTGATCCTTGGCGCACTCGAGCGAGCCGTTGACCAGTCGTT
>JAFAUA010000189.1 GCA_019243595.1 Acidimicrobiia bacterium | reverse complement strand
CCCGCCGCGGCGACTCGGGTCTTCGGCTTCGACGACAAACACGATTATGCGGAGCACGACGCCGACGGCCAGGAGCGCCGCTCCGGCGATCAGGAAGAAGCCGGGGGACGAGAGCGTCTGGCTGCCGGTCCGGGCGAGGATCAGCAGTTGGACTCAGCCGAACTTGAACACCCGGTACCAGGCCTCGAGGGCAGCGGGGTCGCCGATGCGCTCGACCTCACCGATCGGTGGCCGGTCATAGAGCACGAGCTCGATGTCGGACACCGCGCCGCGCAGCGCCATGTCGCCCTTGGCGTGCTCACGCGTGATCTCGAGGCCGTCGGGGGTCATGGCGATCAGCCACTCATTGCCCTCGGCGCTGTGGAGGTGGAGCGTCTCGCCGTTGCCGCGGCCGGAGTCCGGCCAGGCGTCGACCATCACGAAGATCTCCTCGATGCCGTCGGCGGCCAGCGCCGGCGGGTCGATGGGCTGCGGCTTGCCGATTGCCGTCTGGGCATCGAAGCGGTGGACCGCGGTCTCGTGGGCCATGCGGCGGGCGACGAAGCCGGCCGTCTGATCGTTTGGATTCCACGTGTAGACCGCGGTGTCGGCCGAGGCGGCCTTGAGCTCGTTGATGAGAAAGCCCGCGACCTGCAGGAGCCAGAGGCCGGCGGCCGCTCCCGGTTCGGCGTCGAACTGGGGCTTGGGCCGGCCAGTTCCCTCGGCCAGAACGTGGCTCCAGAACCCGAGCACGCCACCGACGTGGATGGCGAGATCTCGAACCGACCAGTCCGGACAGGTCGGCACGCGGTCGTCGGCGTCGGCGCGCATCAGCACCTTGGTGAACGCGCCCGTCTGCTGCTCGATGGCGTCGATGTACTCCGCGTAATCCACGCGGAGGGTTCTACCTCAGCTGGGAGGGGCGAGGACGATGGTCTGGATCTCGCAGTACTCCTCGAGACCCTCGGGGCCGAGCTCGCGGCCGATGCCCGAGGACTTGAAGCCGCCGAACGGGTTCTTGAGGTCCATGAGCATCCCGGAGTTCACGGCGTAGGTGCCGGTGCGTACCCGCTTGGCGACCTCGACGCCGCGGTTGGGGTCGCCGGTCCAGACCGTGCCCGAGAGGCCGTAGTCGGAGTCGTTGGCGATCTTCACGGCGTCGTTCTCGTCGGCGTAGGGAATGACCGCGAGCACTGGCCCGAAGATCTCTTCGCGGGCGATCTTCATGTCGTTCTTGACGTCGGCGAACACGGTCGGCTCCACGAACCAGCCACGGGGCTGGTCGGCCGGACGGCCGCCGCCGACGACGACACGCGCACCTTCATCCTTGCCGGCCTTGAGGTAGCCCTCGACGCGATCGCGTTGGCGCTCGGCGACCAGCGGGCCGATGAACACCTCGGGATCAGAGGGATCGCCGACCTTCTGCTTCTTGACCTCGTCGGCCAGGGCGTCGACAACCTCGTCGTAGCGGGACTGCGGCGCAAGGATGCGGGTCTGGGCCGCGCACGCCTGTCCGTTGTTCATCATCGCCGCGCCGAGCAGGTTGGGCATGGTGGCCGCTAGGTCGGCGTCGTCGAGGATGACCGCGGCTGACTTGCCGCCGAGCTCGAGCGTGCAGCGCTTGAGCTGCTCGCCGCAGATGGCGCCCACCTTGCGGCCGGCGGCCGTCGAGCCCGTGAACGAGACCTTGTCGACACCCTGGTGGCGGACGAGGTACTCGCCGACCTCGCGGCCCGCGGTCACGATGTTCACGACGCCCTTCGGCAGGTCAATGGACTCGAGGACCTCGGCCAGCAGGTAGCAGTCGAGCGGGGTCTCGGGAGCCGGCTTGATCACCATCGTCGAACCCGACGCCAGGCAGGCGCCGAGCTTCATGGCGATGATGTACTGCGGCACGTTCCACGGGATGATCCCGACGGCGACGCCGACCGGCGCCCGGCGCACCAGCACTGGGCCCATCACGCCCGCCCGCTCGTCCTCAAAGGGGAACGACTCGCAGAGATCGGCGAAGCCGTCGAGCACCATGGTGCCGGCGAACACCTGGCCCATCAGCGAGAACGAGGCCGGCGAGCCCATCTCGGTGGTGATGGTCTCCGCGAACTCCTGCGACCGGGCCTGGATGCCCTGGGACAGGGCCCGGATCATGTCGGCGCGCTCCTTCGGCGTCGTCTGCGGCCACGGCCCCTCGTCGAAGGCCTTGCGGGCCGCC
>JAFAUA010000090.1 GCA_019243595.1 Acidimicrobiia bacterium | reverse complement strand
GCGACAAGAGCGACCTCGCGGTCGCCATTGCCATCGGCTCATCGACCCAGGTCGCCCTGGTCGTCGCGCCACTGCTCGTGTTCGCAGGGCTGGCGTTCGGCCACCACCTGCATCTGGACTTCACCCCGTTCGACGTCAGCGCCATCGGGCTGGGGGTCATCGTCGTGGCGTTCGTCTGTTACGACGGCATCACCAACTGGCTCGAAGGCGCGCAGCTGATGGCGGTGTACGCCATCCTGGCTATCACCAGCTTCTACCTAGGCGCGCGCTAGGGCTCTGCGCTCTCGCCTCGCGACGCCTCGGCTTCGCGCTCCTCCTGGATGCGCTTCCACTCACCCATGGCCCGCAGGACCAGTACGGCAACGACGGCGACGCCACCGGCGGCGAACACCGCACCGATGACCGAGCCCGTGCCCTCAGGAGTCGCACACGCGCCATGACACGACGTCTTGACGACGGCGAAGCCGATCAGCCCCCCGCAAATCCCGGCGACGAGAATGGCGGCGAAGGCCAGCAGGCGCGCCGTTCGAGACGGCAGCGCCGACGGTCCTGTCGACAGCGGCAATTCGCCGGGCATGTCCTCGGCCACGAGGAAGGATCGTAGAGTTCCCCGGTGCTCCGGCCACTCATCGTGCTCCCCACTTACAACGAGGCGGAGAACATCGCCGAGGTGCTGCGCCGGGTCCGCGCCGCCGTCCCCGCCGCCGCCATCCTCGTCGTCGACGACTCGAGCCCTGACGGCACGGCGGGGATCGCTCGGGCCATGGCCGCCGAGGTGGGCGCCGTCGACATCCTCAGCCGCCCGCAGAAGTCGGGCCTCGGCAGCGCCTACCGGGACGGCTTCAAATGGGGGCGGGAGCGCGGCTTCGACGTGCTCGTCGAGATGGACAGCGACTTCTCCCATGACCCGGCCGACTTGCCGCGACTTCTGAAGGGTGTCGACGAGGGCGCCGACCTGGTGATCGGCTCGCGGTACGTGCCCGGCGGACAGATCCCGCACTGGCCGTGGCATCGCCGGGCGTTGTCCAAGTACGGCAACCGGTATTCGTCGGCCATGCTTCGCCTCGACGTCCGTGACCTGACCGCCGGGTACCGCGCCTATCGCGGCGAGATGCTCGACCGCATCGACATCGACGCCGTGCGCGCCGAGGGCTACGGCTTCCAGGTGGAGATGACGTACTTCGTCGCCAATGCTGGCGGCCGCGTCATCGAGATCCCGATCAAGTTCGTCGATCGCGTGCGCGGCACGTCGAAGATGTCGTCGGCGATCGTCGTGGAGGCCATGGGCCTCGTGACGTGGTGGGGGATCCGCGACCGGCTGCCGCGAAAGCGGAAGGCGGGGACGCCCTAGCGGTGGCGGGCGAGGTCGCAGACGACCCCGCCTGTCGCCCGCACCAGTTCGTGGGGTGTCACCGAGAAGTTGGTGTGCGGCGTGCCGGCCGCCGCCCAGAGCTCCTCGTACTCGAGGAGGTCCTCGTCGATGAAGATTCGCAGCGGCTCGCGGTGCCCGAATGGCGGCACGCCGCCGACCGGATACCCGGTCGCCTCGCGCACGGTGTCGGCGTCCTCCCGCCATGCCCGGTCGCCGCCGGCGCAGTCCGCCAGCTTGTCCTCGTCAAGGAGGTTGTCGCCGCTGACCAGGGCGACGACGGCCTCGCCGTCGACGGCGAAGACCAGCGACTTGACGATCTGGCCGAGGTCGACGCCGATCGCCATCGCCGCATCGGCGGCCGAGCGCGTGCCATCCGGAAAGTCGCGCGGATGGATGTCGAGGCCGAGGGCCTTGCCCGCCTCCACCACTGCCCGCACGTTGCGGTGCATCCGCCGACCATGCTGGCACACTCGCGTCCGTGCCGCGCCCCGAGCCGTCGATCCTCCACGTCGACATGGATGCCTTCTACGCGGCCGTTGAGATCCTCGAGGACCCGAGCCTCGCCGGAAAGCCCGTCATCGTCGGGGGCACCGGCAACCGGGGTGTGGTTGCCGCCTGCTCCTATGAGGCGCGGGTGTTCGGGGTGCACTCGGCGATGCCGTCGGTGCGGGCCCGCCGGCTGTGTCCCAAGGCGGTCTTCCTGCCTGGGCGGTTCGACCGCTACAGCGAGTACAGCCGCCGGCTCCACGAGATCCTCCTGTCGTTCACGCCCCTGGTCGAGGGCATCGCCCTGGACGAGGCATTCCTCGACGTCGGCGGTGCGCGCCGCCTCCTGGGCCCGGCCGAGGACGTCGCGGCCGCGATCCGCACGCGCATCGGCGACGAGCTCCGGCTGACGGCGTCGGTCGGCGCCGCCACCAGCAAGCTCATCGCCAAGCTGGCGTCTGAGGCGGCCAAGCCGAAAGTGACCAAGGAGGGTGTCCGCCCCGGCGCCGGCGTCCGGGTCGTGGCGCCGGGGGACGAGCTGGCGTTCCTGCACCCCCATCCGGTGCAAGCGCTCTGGGGCGTCGGGCCGGCCACATTGAAGCGCCTCCAGCGCTTCGGCGTCCGGTCGGTCGGCGATCTGGCCGCCCTCCCTGAGGCGACTGTGGTGCACGCCCTCGGCGACGCCCAGGGCCGTCACCTGCACGCGCTGGCGTGGGCCCGGGACGAGCGGGCGGTCGAGCCCGATCGGGCGGCCAAGTCGATCGGCCACGAGGAGACCTATCCCCACGACCACTACGAGCTCGACGTCCTTCGGCGGGAGGCGGTGCGCATGGGCGAATCGGTGGGCTCTCGCCTCCGCGAGCTCGGCCTGGCCGGGCGCACAGTGACCGTGAAAGTGAAGTTCGCGGACTTCCAGCTGATCACACGGTCTCGCACGCTTTCCGAGCCCGTGGACACCGGCTCCGCGATCAACGCCGTGGCCCACGAGCTGCTCGACCAGGTCGACGTGTCGCCGGGCGTCCGCTTGCTGGGCGTGAGCGTGTCGAACCTCGGCCAGAAGCAGGCCCAGCAGCTGTCCCTCGACGACGCAGTGCCGTTACGAGACGAGGCCACGAGGGCCGTCGACGAGGTTCGCCGCCGTTTCGGGCCCGACGCCGTCGGGCCGGCGGCGCTCGTCGGGGATCGGGGGCTGCGACTGAAGCGGCGTGGTGACCAGCAGTGGGGGCCGGGCCACGACAAACAGCGGTGAGCCGGGCATTCGCCGGCTTCTCGCGTTGTTGGCATCGGTAGCCTGCGCGAAGATGGATTCGGAGGGGCCCCCCAACGAGCTACTGAGGTGGCGAGGCAATAGTGCCGCTATCTGAGGACGAACAACGGATCCTCCAGGAGATCGAGCAGCAGTTCTACGAGCACGACCCCGCGCTCGCAGGAGAGATCGGCTCGACCACCCTCTACAAGCACGCCGGCCGCAATCTGAAGTGGTCGGCCTTCGGCTTCGTCGCCGGGCTCGCGCTGATGATCGCAACGTTTGCTACGTCGCTGCTCATCGGCTTCATCGGTTTCCTCGTCATGCTCGTTTGCGCCTTCCTCTTCGAGCGCAACCTGCGCAAGCTCGGCCGGGCCGGCTGGCAGCAGATGACCGAGTCCATGCGCGCCGGCCACCTCCGCGAATACTTCGGCGACGCCGGTAACCGCCTGCGCCGCCGTTTCAAGCGCGAGGAATAGCCCTCAGCCGAGGGAGCGGATCTTCGGCTGGCCCGGCTCGTGGACGGTCTTCATTCCCAGTGCCCATCGCAGCCGCTCTTGGCGCGTGGCGCGGGAGGCCAGTTGGTTTCGGACTTCGTCGGCGGCCTGGGAGGCCGCCGCTGCATCCTCGGGGCGGACGCCGTCCTCTGAATAGGCGGCCGCCGCGGTTGTCTCGGCCAGGACGGCCATCGGGGCGGGGCTGACGGCAGCCGGGGTCGGGACGCGGCGGGCGTACTCGGCGGGCGTCTCGGCGCGGCGGCGCGGGTAGCCGGCGAAGGTGAGCGCTTCCTCGGCTTCTTCCCAGGCCACCAGGGCCCGGGCCTCGGCCGTGGCGGCCCTGGCGCGACGGCCGGCGAAGGCGCGTCTTCGGCGAGTGATGCCGCTCGCCGCTGCGCCGCCGAGCAGGACCGCGATGGCGCCGAGGATCAGGAGTGCGGTTTCCCATCCGGGCCGCTTGTGCGACGCCTTGGCGGCCGGTGGATTGGTCGTGGCCGTGCGCGGGTTGGGGGTCGTGCCGGCGCTAGCCCCGGTCGTCGTCGGGGTCTGCGGCGTGGCGGCTGCGGGTGGCGGCGAGAAGCCCTCCGGCGCCATCGGCGTGACGCCGGTGTAGCCCTGCTCGTCCGGTGCGCCGCGGCCGGGCGTCGGCTCGAAGGCGACCCACCCGTATCCGCTCAGGTACACCTCGGGCCACGCGTGGGCGTGGCGGTCGAGCACGCGGAACGAGTCCGCCGCCACCTGTTGGCCGGGCGTGAAGCCGACGGCGACGCGGCTGGGGAGATTGATGGCCCGGGCCATCGCCGCGTAGGAGCCGGCGAACTGCTCGCAGTAGCCGCGCTTGGTGATGAACAGGAAGCGCTGCAGGGCGTCGTCGCTGTGGCCGGGCGGGATGTTGAGGTCGTAGCGAAAGTTGTTGCGGAGGTAGTCCTGCAGGGCCTTCGCCTTGGCGTACGGCGTTGTCGCCCCCGCCGTGATCCGTTGCGCGAGCTGCACCACCGAGCTCGGGAAGCCGTCGGGCAAGGCCAGGTACTTCTCGATGATCGCCTGGGGAAGCACCGGCGGTGCCGTCGACAGATCGGTCGGGGTCAGTTGGGGGAGCGCCGACTCGACGCGGTACGCGAGGCCGTTCGACGTGTCCGCGTCGGTGAGCAGGCTCGACGACTCGGGGTCGTAGCGGACCTTCTTGATCCCGTCGAGACGGGTGGGCCGGTAGGCAGCGGGCAGCCAGATCGACGACAGGCCGCTGATCGCGAAGCGCTGGCTGACGGCGTTGGTCGGCGCCCGGCTGCGCACGCCGCTCGGGAGGCCTCCGCCGGCCGGCTTGTACGTGCCGACCGAGGACCAGATCTTGCCGTCGAACTTGTCGAGGGCGGTGATGCGCCAGTAGGCGGGCGTCGAGCTCTGCACGGTGAACAGCTCGTTGTCGGACTGGTCGACGAGGCGGGCCCGGATATCCACGAGGGGACTGATCGTCGTCCGTGAGTTGGGACCGTTGTCCTTGGCCCGCCAATTGAACACCGGCGCGTTGCCCGCGCCTGGGAGGTCCGGGCCGAGTGAGGCGGCGACAACGACTGCGAGCGCGCCGATGCCGATTCCCCGCACCAGGAGCGCCTTGCTGCCCGGACCCTTCCGGCCGGCGAGCCAGTTGGCGCTCTCCTCACTCCGGGCCACGCTGATCAGCAGCATGAACAGCAGGACGCTCGCCAGGTACAGCGCCGACAGCACGAGGCGGTTGCGGTTGTAGGCCAGCACCGAGCCGAACAGGAAGATGGTGAACGACGGGATCACCGTCTCGACCGTGGCCGCCAGTCGGAAGGCGGCTGTGTCGGCGAGGAAGGCGCACACCCACGCGGCAAGAGCACACGCCAGCACGAACCCGCGCGTCACCGGTGTCGGCGGAACGGCGGTGTTGAAACGGGTGAGGGCGTCGTTCAGGTCGGTCGAGACGGCATGCCACGTCTTGGCCAGGGGGAGGCCACCGCTGAGCGTCTGCGGTTCGATTGCATAGGCGACGAACAGGAGCAGGCCGATCGCCGAAAGGAACGTCGCCGCCCCGACACTGAGACCGAGGCGCCGGCAGACCCACGCCAACGCATGTGACAGCACCACGGCGAGCAGGACGCGGTCGAGGAAGGAACCGTTTGTGAACAGTCGCAGCAGCGAGAGGGCGGCGGCCGCGGTGAGCAGGATGACCGCGACCTCGGCACCCGCCTCGAGCAGCGAGGAGCGGCGTTCGGGCAGCGGCGGGGGAGGCGCGGCGGTGGGGGCCTCGGGCGGGTGGCCCGCCGGTCGCTCGTCGACGACGGCGGTCATCAGCCGAAGCTCCGGGCGCCGGCTGTCGTGCGGCCACTGAACGCCTGGTTCCAGGCGGTTGCGAACGGCTGTCCTCCGTCGACGCGCACGAGACCGGCCGACACCGCCGGTGCGCGCTTGCGGTCCGCCGGCGCGTTCGGGTCATAGGCGCTGCGATCGAACAGCACGACGGTGAGCGAGGCGAAGCGGAACTGGAGACGGGCGATGTTCTGGACATCGCTGTCGGGCGCTTCGGCCGTGAACAGGGCGACCAGCCCGCCGGCATTGCCCGGGCGGGTGAGGCTGCCGAGGACGGCCGAGAGGCGGTCGTCGCGTGTGAGTCCGACACTGGCGAGCGTCTCCATGATCGCCTCGACATGGGCGTGCTGGGACCCGTAGCCGGAGTCGACGCCGTCGGTGGTCACGAGGCGGACGAGCGAGCCGCGTTGCCAGCAGGCGGCGACGACGCTCGCCGCCGCGGACACCGCGAGCTCGAGCGACTCGCCGCTGTGTGCATGCCGGCGCACGTCCAGCAGCACGGTGACGCGCGCCTGCCACGGCATCTCGTTCTGGCGGATCATCAGCTCGTCGAGTCGGGCCGTCGATGGCCAGTGCACCCGTCGGAGGTCATCGCCGACTTCGTACGCACGCAGCGCGTAGAAGTCTTCGCCCGACAGCGCCACGCCCGTCGGGTGATCGGCGCCGCTCAGGGGGTCGTCACCACGGGTATGGGGGAGGGGCGCGATCGAGTCGACACGTGGGTAGACGGTCAGCTCGCTGGCCGGCGCCACCCGGAGGGTGCGGGACGCCAGGCCGAAGGGGTCGCTGACGCTGGCCTCCAGGGGGCCGAGCGTGAAGATGCCCCGGCGTTCGGTGGGGAGCCGGTATGCGGCGCGTGCGGATTCGGCGGGCGAGAGGGGCGACACGAGGAACTTCGCCTGCCGTCGCCCGCCGTCGAACGGATCGCGCAACCCGAAGACGGGCGTGCGCCGGCTGCCTGCGTTGCGGACGATCAGCTCGACCCGGCTTTCGGTCCCGGCATACACGCGTGGGGGATGGAGCTCGCGGCGAACGTCGAGGCGCGGTCCGGGGAGGCGGGCGAGCAGGATGGCGAGGCCGACCAGGGCTGCAGCCCCGGTGCCGAGGACGTAGAGGTCGACGGCGCCCAACGCCCGGCCGGCGACCCACAGCACGGCGGCGCCGATGAGCAGCGTCCAGCCGCGGCCGGTGATCACCCCGAGCGGCCCGTGGGCACCTTCACGCTGCCGACGGCGTCGGCCAGGACGTCGCCTCGCGCGACGCCGCGCATCTGTGCTTCAGGGGTGAGGGCGAGCCGGTGCTCGAGAACCGGGAAGGCGAGCTCCTTCAGGTCGTCGGGCACGACGTACTCGCGGCCGAGGGCCGCCGCTCTTGACCGGGCGGCGCGCTGGAGCCCGAGGGCGGCGCGCGGCGAGACGCCGATCGCCAGGTCGCGGTGGCGTCGCGTGGCTTCGGCCAGGTCGACGATGTAGCCCTTGAGGCTGGGCGCCACGTGCACGGACTGGGCGAGGGCGATCATCGCCCGCACGTCGGCGGCCGACGCCACGGGCGCAAGCTCGTCGACGGCGGCCACTGCGCCCCCGTGGGTGTCGAGGATGGCGATCTCCGCCGTGCGGGCGGGATAGCCCATGCGGATGCGCATGAGGAAGCGGTCGAGCTGACTCTCGGGGAGCGGATAGGTGCCCTCGTGCTCGATGGGGTTCTGCGTGGCGATGACCATGAACGGGGACTCCAGCCGATAGGTCGTGGTGTCGACCGTGACCTGGCGCTCCTCCATCGCCTCGAGGAGGGCGGACTGCGTCTTGGGCGAGGCCCGGTTGATCTCGTCGCCGAGGACGACGTTGGCGAAGATGCCACCGGCCCGGAACTCGAAGGTGCCGGTGCCCCGGTTCCACACGGTCACGCCGGTGACGTCCGACGGCAGGAGGTCGGGCGTGAACTGGATGCGGTGCCAGGTGGCGTCGATGCTCGCGGCCAGGGCCTTGGCCAGGCTCGTCTTGCCGACGCCCGGCACGTCCTCGATGAGGAGGTGGCCCTCGGCGATCAGGCAGACGAGCGCGAGGCGGATGGGCTCGTCCTTGCCCTGGATGACCTCTTCGATGTTGTTGACGATGGCATCGAACTTCTGCGCGAACGACTGCACGGTACGCGCGCCAACACGCTGTCTGGCCACTGGCGAAGCCTACTGTCCACCCCTGTGGACCTAGCCCTCGCCGTCGACGTCGGCGGCACCAAGATGGCGGCCGGCTTGGTGTCCGCTGAGGGCGAGCTGGTGGCGTCGGCCGCGAGCCCGACGCCTCGGGACGCCGACGCCGAAACGCTGTTCTCCGTACTCCTGGCGGTCGTGGATTCGGTCGGTGGGAACGGCGATGTCTCGGTGTGCGGCGTGGGCTGCGGCGGACCCATGTCGGGTGGCGGTGAAGAGGTGTCGCCGCTGAACATCCCGGGGTGGCGGGGCTTCCCGTTGCGGCGGCGCCTGGCCGATGCGACCGGGCTACCGACGTTCGTCGACAACGACGCCAAAGCGCTGGCGCTGGGTGAGGGCTGGCGAGGTGCGGCGGCGGGCGTCGACAACTTCATCGCCATGGTCGTGTCGACCGGCGTCGGCGGCGGGATCGTGCTCAACGGCCGGCTGCTCGACGGCGAGTCCGGCAACGCCGGCCACATCGGCCACGTCATCGTCGAGCCCGACGGCCGGGACTGCGCGTGCGGCGGCCGAGGCTGCCTCGAGGCCGAGGCGTCGGGACCGGCGATCGCCGCCGTCACCGGTCGCCCGGCGGCCGAGGCCGACGCCGCGACCATCGCCTGGACGGGGACACTGGTCGGGCGCGCGGTCGCGTCGGTCGTCGACCTGCTGGACCTGCGCCTGGCCGTCGTCGGTGGGTCGGTGGCTCTCGGCTTCGGCGACCCCTTCTTTGTTGCGGCTCAAGCCGAGCTCGAAGCCCGGGCCCGCATCGACTTCGCCCACGGGGCGCGGATCGTGCCCGTCGGTCTGGGATCGTCGGGACCGCTGATCGGCGCCGGTGCCGTTGGCTGGCAAGGCCTGCACGAGGTCCACGCGTGAGCGCTCGATGGTGGGGGCGCGTGTTCGTGGCCGTGCTCGCTCGTCCGGCCCTATGGGCGACCGCGCTCGGGCAGATCCTGCGGCTGGCCCGTCCCGCGTGGTGGCGTCGGTGGCCGCCGGTCCCGGCACCCGACGCCGAGTACCTCCGGTTCCGCTTGCAGACGCAGTACGGGGACCCGTCGCGCCAGCCCGAACCAGCCGACGTCCTCACCTATCTCCGCTGGTGTCGGGAGTACCCGAAGGTCGCTCGTTGAACGCAGAATTGGCGCTCGCTTTTGTTACCCTGCGAGCCGTGAGCGTGCCACCAGCACGGGGGGTCGGGGAGTAGGCCCATGGCGAAGACGCTGGTGCTCAACGCGACCTACGAGCCGCTGTGCGTCGTGCCAATTCGCCGGGCGGTCGTGCTGGTCCTCAAGGAGAAGGCCGAGGTCGTCCACTCCACCGACCAGGAGCTGCACTCGGAGCGCACGTCGTTCCCGGTGCCGTCTGTCATCCGGCTCAACTACTTCGTCAAGGTGCCGTTCCGCGCCCGGGCCGCCCTCAACCGGCGGGCGGTGTTCGCGCGCGACGGGCACCGCTGCCAGTACTGCGGCGCCCACGCCGAGAACATCGACCACGTGGTGCCGCGCAGCCGCGGCGGCCAGCACGTCTGGGAGAACGTCGTCGCCGCCTGCCGGCCGTGCAACACCAAGAAGGAGGACCGGCTCCTCACCGAGTCCGGACTGGTCCTGCATAAGAAGCCCACTGCGCCCAAGGAGCTGACGTGGATCATCGTCGCCGTGGGCACGGTGCACCCGCACTGGGAGCAGTACCTCGTGCACGGCGCCGCGTTATCCGCGTAGAGCACGTCCGGGGCACGGCGGCCGAGGTCCACGGCCGGCCGGTGCCGGAGACGATCACGCGCACGGCACGGGTCGTGGAGGTGACATCGCCGGCGCTCGTCCTCGGCAGCACCCAGCCCGCCGTTGCCGAGCGCGGCATCCCGGTCGTCCGCCGTCGCAGCGGGGGAGGGGCGGTGCTGGTGCGGCCCGGTGAGGCGCTGTGGGTCGACGTGCTGCTGCCCCACGACGATCCCCTGTGGGACGACGACGTCGGCCGCTCGTTCCACTGGTTGGGTCAGGCGTGGGTCGACGCGCTGGCGGCCCTCGATATCGACTCGTCGTGGCACAACGGCCCGATGGTCTGCACCCCGTGGTGCCGGGAGGTCTGCTTCGCCGGGATCGGTGCCGGCGAGGTCACCGTCGACGGCCGCAAGGTCGTCGGCATGTCACAAAGGCGAACACGAGCGGGCGCCCTCTTCCAGTGCGCGGCGCTGCTGAAGTGGGACCCGGACGAGATTGCGCGCCTCCTCGACCTCGACGACGACGCACGGACGGGCATCGAACCCTTGGCCGCCGCCCTCCCCGTCGACAGCGCGACTCTCGAAGAAGCGATCCTCCAAAACCTCTCCAAGTCTCTCTGAGCGCGCTCAAACGGGCACGGATGGAACACGTCCGAGGACTCGGAGAGGTTTTGGGGCGGTCAGCGGTTGCGGCGCCAGCGGCCTCGCTTGACGAAGCGCAAACGTTCAGCTCTCAGCTCGTCCACCTCGCTGTCGTCCAGCGGCTTCATATCGCCGACGACCCAGGACAGCAGCAGGTCGGCGAGCGCTGGGTTGCGGGCAAGGGCGGGGCCGTGCATATAGGTGGCGAGGATGTGGCCGGAGACGGCGCCCTCGCTTCCGTCGCCACCGCCGTTGCCAACGCCGTGCACGACGCGGCCCAGCGGCTTCACGCCCGGACCGAGGTGGGTGACGGCGCCGTGGTTCTCGAAGCCGGTCAGCGTTGGCAGGCCGTCGACCATCGGCTCCGCCAACAGTTCGCCGATGGCGCGGCGGCCGGTACCGCGGACCGTGCGCACGTCGAGCAGGCCGAGGCCCGGGTGCGATGACCCGTCCGGGTTGGCGAACTCGTGGCCCAGCACCTGGATGCCGGCGCACGTCCCGAAGACGACGGCGCCGTTGTCGACAGCGGTATGGAGAGCACCGCTTTCGCTGAGCTCGCGCGCGGCCAGGGCCTGGGGACCGTCCTCGCCGCCACCCATCAAGTAGATGTCGCAGGACGTGGGCACGGTGTCCCCGGCGCCCAGCGTGAGCACGTCGGCGTCGACCCCGCGCCACCGCAGTCGCTCGGCGAGAACGGTCGCGTTGCCGCCGTCGCCGTAGGTGCCGAGCAGCTCCGGATAGAGCAGCGCGATCGTCAACGTGCTCTCAGGCACGCGCCAGCTCCCGCCGGGCGTCCTGGAACGACGTGTAGTTGGCGGCCAGGTCGATGTCGTCGGCGCCGGTGGCGCGCACGGCTGCGGCGTAGCCCTCGACGAAGCGGTGCTCGACCCCCGCGTAGCGAAGGCGCACGGCGAGGTCCCGGCCGCGGTCACCAGTCGCGATCACCAGCCGGCCCCGCAAGCGCTCGAACGGCACGTCCCACAGCCACGAGGGATCGCGGCCGTCGGGGATGCGGGCGTTGATCCCGACGACGACGGGCATCGGCGCGGGGCGGATGAGCTCGAGCGCTTCGGCCCACCCGGCCGGGTTCTTGGCCAGCAGCAGACGCACGCGTGCACCGCCGACCGACACGACCTGGTAGCGGCCGGCGACGTGGCTCACGGTGCCGACGCCGCGCAGGCCGTCCACGACGTCGACGCCCAACACCTCGGCCCCGGCGGCGGCCATCACCGCGTTCGCCCGATTCGGCCACCCGGGCAGCTTGAGGTCGAGACGCAGCCGGCGGCCGTCGGCCAGAACCACGTCCTCTCCGTCGAGAGTCAGCTGGGGGACCGGGCGTGCCAGTGAGCAGTTCGTACACGCCCACGTGCCCTCGTCCGTCCACTCGATCTTCTCGCCGCAGTTCGGACAGGAGTACGCGTCGAGCCGCCACCGCTGGCCGGTGCCGACCCACGTGACCTGACGGGCGAGGCCGGCGGCCCAGACCACCAGCGGGTCGTCGGCGTTGGCGACCACGGTTGTCGACGGGCTCGACTCGAGCGCAGCCCGCCAGCGCTGGGCGTGGATCCGCACCTCGCCGATGCGGTCGAGCTGGTCGCGGCTGAGGTTGAGCAGGAGCACCACGGTCGGATGGAGCTCGGCGACGGCCTTGGGCAGCAGGCCCTCGTCGGCTTCGAGGACGGCGGGCGCCTCGGCGGCGCCACGGGCGAGCGTCGTCACCAGCCCGCTCAGCAGGTTGGCCCCCGTCGAGTTGGTCACCACGCCGCCCTGGGTCTCCATGGCGGCCGCCAGCATCCGGGTCGTCGTCGTCTTGCCGTTGGTTCCCGAGACCAGGGCAATCGTCCGCCCCGCCGCCAACCGCTCCAGGGCACCGGGGTCCACCGCCAGCACGACCCGGCCTCCGATGACCGACCCCTCGCCGGCCCCGAGCCGCCGGGACAGCCCGGCGACGGCCAGCCCGGCGCCGGTCGCGAACCGGGTCCGGACGGGGAGGGCGGACTGGGGCACGCCCGCAGTCTCGCGTGGAGGCCGCCTGGAGTGGCGGGGTTGACGAGTGGAGTGTTGGGGCGTAGGGTGGTGCGAAGTGGTGCAGCAGGGAGGGGCCGGGCGTGCCATGGACGGGTTGGTGGTCGTGAAGTGGTGGACGGGAGGCGAGCGCCGTTCCTCGGCGAGTATCAGCACGCGCTCGACGCCAAGGGCCGCTTCATCCTCCCAGCACGCTTTCGGGAGCACCTGGGCGACCAGGCGTACGTCACCACTGAAGAGGACGGGTGCCTCGCCCTCTGGCGCCCCGAGGAGTTCGACGTGAAGGCAACTGAGATCAGAGATCGAGCACGGCGCGGCGAACGCGACGTGCAGCGCGCCTTCTTCGCCGGCGCCATGGAGGCCAGCCCCGACAAGCAGGGACGGGTTGCGATCTCCCAGGCCCTGCGTGACTTCGCCGGCCTCGAGCGCGACGTCGTCGTCGTCGGCCTCTACGACCACATCGAGATCTGGGACGCCGCCAACTGGCAGCGGACGAAGGAAGTTGGCGAGCAGCGCCTCGCCGCAGGAGACGGCGCCTCGGCGCCGAGCTGAAACGAACGAGCTTCGAGAGGAGGACGCGGCACGAGCGACGAGAGCACCAGATGAGCAGGGCCCGATGAACGGCTCCCCGCTCACGCCCAGCCCCCCGACCGCCATGGTGGAAGGCCCCTACTCCGCCCGCTTCCATCACATCGATCGGGGAGACATCCCGACGGTTCCGGCTCGGTCGGGGGGCTGGGGGTGAGCGAGGGGTACGAGCACCGGCCGGTGATGCTCGACGAGATCGTCGAACTGTTTCGGCCCGTGCCCCCCGGCTTGATCGTCGACGCCACCGTTGGCGGCGGCGGGCACGCTCGGGCGCTCCTCGAGGCTCTTCCCCAACATCGCCTCCTCGGACTGGATCGCGACGAGGAGGCCCTGGTTGCAGCACACGTCACGCTCGCGGGCTTCGGGAACAGGGTCACCCTGCGCCGAGCCCGATTCGACCGGCTGAAGGCGATGGTGAACGAGGGGGGAGAGCAGAACGTGACGGCGGTGCTCTTCGATGTCGGCGTCAGCTCGCCCCAGGTCGACCACGCCGACCGGGGCTTCAGCTACAGCCAGGACGCGCCGCTCGACATGCGCATGGATCGCAGCCAATCGCTCACCGCCGCCGACGTCGTCAACACCTATCCCGCCGCCCGCCTCACTCAAGTGCTCCACGACTACGGCGACGAACGCTTCGCCGGTCGCATCGCCAACGCCATCGTCGCCACGCGTCCGTTGAACTCGACCTCCGAACTCGTCGACGTCATCCGCGACGCCATCCCCGCTCCCGCCCGCCGGCGCGGCGGCCATCCGGCCAAGCGCACGTTCCAGGCCCTGCGCATCGAAGTGAACAACGAGCTCGATGTTCTCGGTCCGGCGCTGGACCAGGCGATCGACGTCCTGGTTCCGGGCGGCCGTTGCGCCGTGCTGGCCTACCACTCGGGAGAGGATCGCATCGTCAAGGATCGTTTCCGCGAGGCGGAGACCGGTGGCTGCGTCTGCCCGCCGGGCTTGCCGTGCGTGTGCGGCGCCACGCCGAAGGTCCGGCTCCTGCGGCGAGGCGCCCGCAAGCCGTCGGCTGCCGAGACGGCTTCCAACCCGCGGGCCGAGAGCGCCCGTCTGCGCGCCGTCGAGAAGCTCGACGCGGTGGACGCCGCCTGATGGCGACTCGCCTCGCACCCGCGCGGCCCGATCGCAGCCTCCGCCCCGACGTCACCCCGGCGCCCGCCGAGCGGCGGCACCTGCAGGTCGTCCCTCAGGGCTACATCACCGAGCGGGCGCGCCAGCGCCGGGCCCGGCGGGTGGTCGTGCTCACGGGCGTCGCCATCGCCGCCGCCCTGTTCGGCGTTGTCGCCTTCCACGTGGTGCTCACCCAGAACGAGCTCGCCATCCAGCATCTGCAAAGCAGGGCCGATGCCGCCTCGGTGAAGCAGCAGCAGCTGCGGCTTCAGGTCGCGGAGCTGGAATCGCCCGAGCGCGTCGTCGATGCCGCCCAGAAGCTCGGCATGGTGCCGCCGGTGACGGTCCACTACCTCTCGCCCGACGGGCCGACCGGCGCCCCGGTTCCGGCGCCCGAGGTCACGCCGACGACCGTCGCCGCCAAGCCTGTCGTGCTCAAGCCCACGCCCGTCGCCGCCAAGCCGTCCGTGGCCAAGACAACGGCGACGACCGCAGTTCCCGCCAAGACGGCGGCCTCCAAGCTCACGACGCCGACGACGGCACCCCCAGCGCAGCACCGGTGACCACCACCGTCCGTCCCCGGCGGCCGAGCGACACGCGGCGGCGGACCGGGCACCCCCATCCCCGTTCGCGCCGCCCGCAACGATCACCCCACACCCGCGTCGTCGATCGCGGCCAGGCATTCTCGGCGGCGCGCCTTCGCCGCCGCATCGGCCTCCTCGTGGTCGTGATGGCGCTCGCCTTCAGCGCAGTCGTCGTCCGTCTCGTGTTCGTGCAGGGACTCTCGTCGGCCAAGTACGCGACCTTCGGCGCGGCCCAGCGCCTGAGCACGGTGACCATCCCCGCCGAACGCGGATCGATCTTCGACCGCAACCATGTCGAACTGGCGATGACGATCCGCCAGCGCACGGTGTGGGCCAACCCGCAACTGATCCGCGATCCCGTCGCCGACGCCCACGCCCTCGCCCCCGTGCTGCACATGGACGAGAACGCGCTCATCGACAAGCTGCGGTCGCCGGGCGGCTTCGTGTACCTGGCCCGGAAGGTCGACGATCCGACCGCCGACAAGGTCGCCTCGCTGAAGATCGAGGGCATCAACCTCCTCGAGGAACCGAAGCGTTTCGAGCCGTCCGGCGACCTGGCGGCGTCGGTCATCGGCCAGGTCGGGCTGGACAACCAGGGTCTGTCCGGGCTCGAGCTCAAATACGAGAATCAGTTGCAGGGCCGCCCTGGCGAGGAGGTCCTCGAGCACGACCCGTCGGGCAAGCAGATCGCGACTGGTCTGAAAGAGATCAAGAAGTCGGCGCGGGGTCGCGACCTCACGCTCACCGTCGACCGGTCGATGCAGTACGAGACCGAGCGGGCGCTGGCCCAGCAGATCGTGGCGTCCAACGCCAGGGGCGGGGTCGCCATCGTCACCGACCCGCGCACGGGTGACATCCTCGCCATGGCCAGCCTGAGCGCCGGTCAGAACGGTGGCCCGCCCGTGCCGAGCCCGTCGAACAACGCGGTGACGACCGTGTACGAACCCGGGTCGGTCAACAAGGCGGTCACGATCTCGGGCGCTCTCGAAGAGGGGATCGTGCAGCCCGCCGACACGATCACGGTGCCCGACCACATCACGATCGGCACCGCCAATATCCACGACGACGAGAACCACCCCACCGGGTCGTGGACGATCACCGACATCGTCGCCAACTCGTCCAACGTCGGCACCGACATGATCGCCCAGCGCCTCGGCAAGACGCGCATCGACCAGTACCTCCGGGCCTACGGACTGGGTGTGAAGACCGCCCTCCATTTCCCCGGCGAGTCGGCCGGACTTCTGCTCGACCCCAAGAACTGGTCGGGCGCGTCGATCGCCACCGTGCCCATCGGCCAGGGCGTCGCCGTCACGCCCCTGCAGATGCTCGAGGTGTACAACACGATCGCCAACGGCGGCATGTACGTCGCACCTCGGTTGGTGAGCGGCGCGCCGACGCCGGCGCCTCGGCGGGTGGTGTCGAAGAAGACCGCCGAGCAGATCACGGCCATGCTCACCCAGGTCGTGGCGCGCGGCACAGGTAAGGCCGCTCACATCGACGGCTACACCGTCGCGGGCAAGACCGGTACCGCCCGCAAGGTCGCTGACGGCGGCAAGGGCTACAAGGAGGGCGCGTACATCGCCACCTTCGCCGGATTCGTCCCCGCCGAGAACCCGCAGCTGTCGGCGATCGTCGTGCTCGACGAGCCCACGCCGATCTACGGCGGCCTCGTGTCGGCTCCTGCCTTCGCCGAACTCGCCCGCTACGGCCTGCGCCGGTTCGAGATCCCCCCGCCGTCGGCGGCGACCACCGTGGCGGTGCCACAGTTGTCTCCGACCGCCGCCGCGGCCGACCGTGATGCCGGCGGCGGAGCAGTGGCGCCCGTCACCCCGAGGCCTGGACAGCCCGCTCCCACGGCCCCTAGCCCACCCGCCTCGCCTGCGGCTGTCACGACGGTCCCCACTACGATCAAGCCGTCTCCGACGCCGAAACGGTAAGGCTTCCTTGCTGCTCGACCAGCTGCTCGGCGGCGTCGAGGTGCTGGATGTGCGGGGCGACCCCGCCAGCACCGACGTGGCCGCCGTCACCCATGACTCTCGGACCGTGGTGCCCGGCTCGCTGTTCTGCTGCGTTCGCGGGGCGCGCGCCGACGGCCACGCGTTCGCGGCGGGGGCGGTGGCTGACGGCGCCGTCGCCCTGCTCGACGAGCAGGTCCTGCCGCTCGAGGTGACCCAGGTCGTCGTGCCCGAAGCCCGGGTGGCGATGGCGCCTGTCGCCGACGCCTTCTTCGGCCGGCCGTCGCGACAGTTGAAGGTCGTCGGCGTCACCGGCACCAACGGCAAGACGACCACCGTCCACCTGCTGGCCGCCATCTTCGAGGCGGCTGGATGGCAGAGCGGTGTGATCGGCACGCTGACTGGTGAGCGCACCACGCCCGAGGCGCCCGAGCTGCAGGCCCGGCTGGCGTCCTTTCGTGACGACGGGGCCAAATCGGTGGCGATGGAGGTGTCGTCCCACGCCCTCGCCCTCCACCGCGTCGATGCCGTGTGGTTCTCGGTCGCCGTCTTCACCAACCTCAGCCAGGACCACCTCGACTTTCACGAGACGATGGAGGAGTACTTCGCGGCCAAGGCCCGGCTGTTCGACCCGGTGCGTGCCGGTGTGGGCGTCGTCAACGTTGACGATCCCCACGGACGCCTGCTCTACGAAGCGGCGCCGGTGCCGATGGTGCCGTACTCGCTCCGTGACGCCGAGGATCTCCGCGTCGGTGCGACGGCGTCGTCGTTCCGCTGGCGGGGTGCCGACGTGCGCCTCGGATTCGGCGGGCAGGTCAACGTCGCCAACGCACTGGCGGCTGCGACCGCCGCCCACGAACTGGGCGTCGGTTCGTCCGACGTGGCCCGCGGGCTCTCGACTGCGGCCGCAGCGCCGGGGCGCTACGAGGTCGTGGACGCCGGTCAGCCCTTCGCCGTCATCGTCGACTACGCCCACACGCCCGACGGGCTCGAGCACTTGCTGCGTGCGGTGGGGGAGACCGTGCAGGGCAGGGTGGTGGTCGTGTTCGGTGCAGGCGGCGATCGCGATCGCGACAAGCGGCCGGCGATGGGAGAGGTCGCAACCCGACTGGCCGACGAAGCGGTGCTGACGTCGGACAACCCGCGCTCGGAGGACCCGGGGTCGATCATCGACGCTGTCCGGGCCGGCGCCCATCCGACCGGCGTGCTGCACATCGAGCCCGACCGCCGGGCGGCGATCGCTCGTGCGTTGACGCGGGCGGCCGCCGGCGACGTCGTCGTGATTGCCGGCAAGGGTCACGAGACCACGCAGCAGTTCGCCGACCACGCCGTCCCCTTCGATGACCGCGAAGTGGCGCGCCAGGAGCTCGAGCGGCTTGGGTGGAGCGGGCGATGAAGCTCCTCGCCAGCCAGGTGGCGGAGATCACTGCGGGCACGCTGCACGGTCCGGACGTCACCGTCGACGGCGCGGGCATCGACTCACGGGTGCTTCGGCCCGGCGCCCTGTTCGTGCCGGTCGTTGCTGAGCGGGACGGCCACGACTTCATCGGCGCCGCTCTCGACGCGAGCGCGGCGGCCTACCTCACGACTCGGGAGCCCGGCGACGGCACCGCGGTCGCCGTGGCCGACACGAGCGCGGCACTCGCTGCGCTCGGCGCCTGGGCGCGCCGCCAGCTGGCCGGTCCCGTTGTCGGCATCACCGGATCCGCCGGCAAGACGTCGACGAAGGACATGCTCGGCGCGGTCCTGCGCGCCGAGTTGCCGACAGCGGTCAGCGAACGGTCGTTCAACAACGAGCTCGGCGTGCCGCTCACCCTGGTGAACGCCGACGACGGCACCCGGGCGGCGGTGCTCGAGATGGGCGCGCGCGGCCACGGCCACATCGCATGGCTGTGCGAGCTGGCCCGGCCCGACATCGGAATCGTCACCATCGTGGCGAGCGCCCACACCGAGATGTTCGGTGACCTCGACGGCGTGGCCCAGGCGAAAGGGGAGCTAATTGGCGCTCTTCCGAGCGCTGGTACGGCCGTGCTCAACGCCAACGACGAGCGGGTGATGCTCATGGCGTCGCGCACCGACGCCCGTGTGCTGACGTTCGGAATCGAGGACGGCGAGGTCCGCGCGACCGGAGTGGTCGTCGACGAGGAGCTGCAGCCTTCGTTCCGGCTCGAGTCACCGTGGGGGAGCGACGACGTGCGCCTCCACGCACGGGGGAGCCATCAGGCCTTGAATGCGGCGGCGGCTGCCGCGGCGGCGCTCGTCGTCGGTGTCTCGTTCGACCGGGTCGTCGACCGGCTGCAGTCCGCTCCGCTCTCGCCGTGGCGAATGGAGGTCACCCGTCTGCCGAGTGGCGCCCGGCTCATCAACGACGCCTACAACGCCAACCCGGCGTCGATGATGGCGGCGCTGGACGCACTACGGGCCGCGCCCGCCAAGCGCAGGATCGCGGTCGTCGGGCCGATGCTCGAGCTCGGCGCCAGGTCCGACGAGGAACATCGCGACGTGACCGCTCGCGCCGACCAGCTTCGTATCCGCCTGATCGCCGTCGCCGCGCCCGAGTACGGCGCCGCCGAGAACGTCGAGTCCATCGAGCAAGCGCTGCCCCTGCTCGAGGGCCTCGGTGATGGGGACGCGGTGCTCGTCAAGGCGAGCAGAGCGGCCGGACTGGAACGCCTCGCGGCCCGGCTGGCCGGGAGCACCGAGTGGTAGCGCTGCTCATGGCGAGCGCCGTCGCCCTGCTGCTGGCGCTGGGCTTCACGCCGATCGTGATCCGGTACTTCCAGACGCGGGGCATCGGCCAGCAGATCCGCGAGGACGGGCCCCAGGGTCACTTCATCAAGGCCGGGACGCCGACGATGGGCGGCATCGCGCTGGTCGGTGCGGCCGTGGCCGGCTACGTCGTCGGCCACCTCGGCAGCGGCGCCGTCTTCACGTCGGCCGCCGCCCTCGTGCTGTTCGCCATCGTGGGCATTGGCGGCGTCGGGCTCCTCGACGACTGGATCAAGGTGTCGCGGCAGCGCAGCCTCGGCCTGAACGCCCGGACCAAGTTCGTGCTCCAGGTGGTCGTCGCGATCGCCTTCGCCTTCCTCGCCGTCTACTGGGCGAAGGTCAACACCCACCTCTCATTCGCCCGGCCGACGCTCATCTCGCTGCCCAACGCCGTGTACATCGTCTGGGCTGTGGTTGTGGTCGTCGGCGCCGCCAACGCCGTGAATCTCACCGACGGGCTCGACGGCCTGGCCGCAGGCTCGTCGGTGTTCGCCTTTGCCGCCTTCGTGTTCATCGGCTTCTGGGAGTTCCGCCATATCGGCCTCTACCACGTGGGTCCGGCGCTCGATCTGGCGGTGGTTGCCTCATCGATGGCCGCGGCGGCGGCCGGCTTCCTGTGGTGGAACGCGGCGCCGGCGCGCATCTTCATGGGTGACGTGGGCTCCCAGGCGATCGGGGCCGGCCTTGCCGCGCTCGCGCTCACGACCAACACCCAACTCCTCCTTCCGATCGTCGGCGGTGTGTTCGTGATCGAGACGATGTCCGTCCTCGTCCAGGTCCTCGCCTTTCGGCTCTTCCATCGGCGGGTGTTCCGCATGGCGCCGATCCATCACCACTTCGAGCTCATGGGGTGGCCGGAGACGACGGTGATCGTCCGCTTCTGGATCCTGGCCGGGCTCTCGACGGCGCTGGCCATGGGCGCCTTCTACGCAGACTTCCTCGCTTCACCCGTCGGAAGAAAGCTCACTGGTGGCGGATAGCGCGCTCGTCGTCGGCCTCGGTATCAGTGGGGCGGCGGTCGCCCGTGCGCTCCGCCAGCGGGGCTACGACGTGGTCGCGGTCGACGACCATCCCAGCGACGCGGTGCGGGCCCGCCGGGCCGAGCTCGAGCAGCTCGGCGTTGAGGTCGTCACCAAGCCCGACGCGTCGGCGCTTGCCGCCCTCGTCCACGGCGCCGACCTGGTGGTGCCGAGCCCCGGCGTGCCGCCCCGGCATCCGGTGTTCGCCGTGGCGCGGGACCGGGGCGTGTCGCTCGTCGGCGACGTCGAGCTGGCCTCGCGCTGGGCGAACCGGCCGCTGGTCGCCGTCACGGGCACCAACGGCAAGACCACCGTCACCGGGCTGGTGACCGACATGCTCGTGGCGTCGGGCATCACCGCCGTCGCCGCCGGCAACATCGGCGTGCCACTCGCCGAAGCAGCTGACGGACCGGCGGAGCTGCTCGTCGTCGAGGTGTCGTCGTTCCAGCTCGAGCTGACCGAGCGGTTCCGTCCTGCCGTGGCGGTGTGGCTCAACCTGGCACCCGACCATCTCGACTGGCACCGAGACATGGAGGACTACGCGCGGGCCAAGGCTCGCATCTGGGCCAACCAGCAGGACGACGACACCGCGGTCGTCAACGCCGACGACGCCACCGTCCAGCGATGGGCGGCGACGGCGCCCAGCCGCGTGGTGCGCTTCGGCCTGCGAGACGCGGACTATCGGGTCGACGGCGACGTGCTGCGCACGCCCGACGGCACCGAGATCGTCGACGTTGCAGCACTGCACCGATCGCTGCCGCACGACCTGGAGAACGCGTTGGCAGCTTCGGCGGCCGCGCTCGCAGCGGGCGCCAGCCTCGACGGCGTGCGCGCCGCGCTGCGCGAGTGGAGGGGATCCCCCCACCGGGTGGCCCTGGTAGGCGACGCTGGTGGGGTGCAGTGGTACGACGACAGCAAGGCCACCAACCCCCACGCCGCGCTCGCGGCGTTGCGCGGGTTCGATTCGGTCGTGCTGGTGGCGGGCGGCCGCAACAAGGGACTCGACCTCTCGGCGCTCGCCCAGGCCGCCGACCGCGTACGTGCTGTTGTCGCCATCGGCGACGCCGCGCCCGAGGTCCAGCAGGCGTTCGCAGACGTACGGCCGGTGACCGTTGCCGCGTCGATGGACGACGCCGTGCGCGCCGCCGCCGCCTACGCGGAGCCCGGCGACGCCGTGCTGCTGTCACCGGGGTGCGCTTCGTTCGACTGGTACGGCTCCTACGCCGAGCGGGGCGACGACTTCGCGCGTGCAGTGGGAGAGCTGTTGGGGGAGGACGCCCGTGCCGGCCGTAGCTGAGCGGGTCCGGGCGCGCGGCCGCCCGGCGTCGTCACACGCCCGCAAGCCAGGCGCCCGCTCGCAGTCGCGGTCGACGCCGCTGTTCGTGCTCCTCGCCATGGACATCAGCGCGCTCGTCGTCGTCGGTCTGGTCATGGTGCTGTCGGCATCCTCGGTCCAGGCGCTGCGCGACTTCGGCAGCTCGTGGGTCGTGTTCCAGCGCCAGGCCATGTGGATGTTCATCGGTGGCATCGCCCTGCTGATCGCCCTGCGCGTCGACTACCGCCGCTGGCAGAAACCCGCCGTCCCCCTCGTGTTCGTCGCCCTCGGCTTGCTGCTGGTCGTGCTGGTGCCCGGGCTCGGCGTCTCGGTACGCGGCTCGTCGCGCTGGATCGGCACCGGTCAGTTCCGCATCCAGCCGTCGGAGTTCGCCAAGCTCGCCATACTGCTGTTCACCGCCGACCTGCTCGCTCGGCGGGGGTCCAAGGGCGACGTGCGGCGCGCCCTGCGACCGGTGCTGCTGGTGGCCGGCTTCGCGGCCGTGCTCGTCATGGCCCAGCCCGACATGGGCACGACGCTCGTCCTCAGCTGCATCGTTCTCTCGCTGCTGTTCGTCGGCGGCGTCGAGCTGCGCACGCTCGGCGGAGTGCTGGGCGTGGCTGCTGGTGGCGCCCTCCTGCTCGGTCTCGTTGAGAGCTACCGCCGGGCCAGGCTGTTCACGTTCCTGCACCCGTGGAAGGACGCCGGCAACACCGGCTATCAGATCGTGCAGTCGCTCGTCGGGCTGGCCAGCGGGCACTGGACGGGGCTCGGCCTCGGTGCCAGCCGCGCCAAGTGGGGCTTCCTGCCCAACGCCTACACCGACTTCATCTTCGCCATCATCGGCGAGGAGCTCGGGCTCATCGGCACGCTGTTGGTTATCGGCCTCTTTGTCGCTTTCGCGGTCTTCGGCGTGCGCACCGCCCTCAAGGCGCCCGACCGCTTCGGCGCCCTCCTGGCGGCCGGGATCACGGCCTGGGTCGTCGGCCAGGCGTTGATCAACATCGGCGCCGTCATCGGCGTGCTGCCGGTCACCGGCGTCCCGCTGCCGTTCATCTCCTTCGGCGGCTCCTCGCTCGTCATCACGATGGGCGCGGCCGGGATCCTGCTGAATATCGCTCGACAAACCCGATAAATCCCCTTCGGGTGCCGTTCACTTAGGGCGGCGGTCCGGGTACCTTGGGCGTGATGCGTCGGGAGGGTCTATCGCTAGCCGTACTCATCGGCGTGCTGTTGGTGGCCTTTGCGGGCGTGGCCGGCCTCGCTCCCGCCCACAGTGCAGGCACGCCGACGCCGGCGTGGGCGCCCGCCGCCACGGCCGGTATTCATCCCGGCGTGCAGACCACGACGCAGGGCTCGCAGTGCACGGCGAACTTCATCTACTTCGACTCGACCAACGTCTACATCGGCCAGGCCGCCCACTGCTCGGGCACCGGAGGCAATACGGCGACCAACGGCTGCACGTCGACCACGCTGCCGGTCGGCACCCAGGTCAACGTCGAAGGGGCGAGCAAGCCGGGCACGATGGTCTACAACTCGTGGGCCACCATGCAGTCCCAGGGTGAGAAGGACGCCAACGCCTGCCAGTACAACGACCTTGCACTGGTGCAGCTCGACTCGGCCGACGTCGGCAACGTCAATCCGTCGGTGCCGCACTGGGGCGGTCCCTCCGGGCTCGCCGGCGGTACGAGCTTCCTCGGGCAGGTCTACACGTACGGCAACTCGTCGCTGCGGCCGATCCCGCAGCTGAGCCCGAAGACCGGTCTGAGCCTCGGCTCCGACAGCGGCGGCTGGAACCAGACGGTGTACACCGTGACGCCGGGCATCCCCGGCGACTCGGGCAGCGGCTTCCTCAACAGCAACGGCCAGGCCTTCGGCGTGCTGAGCACGGTGCAGCTGCTCCCGCTGGCGGGCGCCAACGGCGTCGGCTCACTGGGCCTGGAGCTCGACTACCTGCACTCCCACGTACCGGCCCTCGCCGGCGTGCAGCTCGCGAACGGCACCCAACCCTTCAAGGCCGGCCTGCCGCTCTAGCCCTGCGCCCTGTCGGGGCTCAGCGATGGCACGGCGGCGCTGCGAGCGGCAGACTCTGCGCGTGACGCTCACCGATCCGAACCGGCTGTTCTCCGACTACCTGGCTGGGCCCCGCGTCGAGGCCCGGGTGCCCGAGGGTTGGGCTGATGAGCCCTACACCCGCTTCGCGGTCGAGCCACTTGCCCCAACCATCGGCGCCGTCATTGACGGCGTCTCGCTCGCGGAGCCCCTCGACGACGAGCTCTTCGGTGAGCTGAACCGGGCCCTGCTGGAGTGGAAGGTCATCTTCTTCCGCGGACAGGACATCACCGGTGACCAACACACGGCGTTCGCGGGGCGGTGGGGGCCGCTCGAGACCCATCCGTTCATCCGCGTCACCGTCGACCAGCCCGAGGAGCGTCCCCAGGTCGTCCGTTTCGAGAAGGGCCCCAACCTCGGCGGTTACGAGAACGTCTGGCACAGCGATGTCACCTGGCGGGAGCAGCCGTCGCTCGGCTCGGTGCTGCGGGCTGTCGAGGTGCCCGCGGTCGGGGGCGACACGCTCTGGGCCGACATGGGCGCGGCCTACGACGGGCTCGGCGCCGACACGAAGGCCCGCATCGACGGGCTCAGCGCCGTGCACGACTGGATCACGACCTTCGGCCTCGCCATGGACGCGGCCACGCGCGACGAACTGCGTCGCGACTTCCCGCCAGCCGAGCACCCCGTCGTGCGGACGCATCCCGAGACCGGTCGCAAGACGATCTACGTCAACCGCGCCTTCACGCAGCACATCGTCGGGCTCGACCCCGACGAGGGTGCCGAGCTGCTCGACCTGCTGTGCCGCACCGCCACCTTCCCCGAGTACCAGTGTCGCTGGCGCTGGCAGCCCGGCGACGTGGCGTTCTGGGACAACCGCTCGACCCAGCACTACGCGGCCAGCGACTACTTCCCCAACCGCCGTGTGATGGAGCGCATCACGATCATCGGCGACCGCCCGCGCTAGCGCGGCCTGGGCTCAGGTGGCCCCTGCGCGGCCCAAGAGGAGCCACGACCACGTATCCGCGAGCCAGCGCTCGTAGCGCTTCGGGGTCCACCCTCGCTCACCGGTGAGCAACGTGTAGACCTCGGCGCTGTTGGTCACCCAGACCGTGTCGGCTGCGTCGGCAGCCGACAAGCCGGGGCGCAGACCACCTGTGGCTCGCACGTCATCGACGAACGCTCGCATGTTGGCGGCGCGACGTTCGCTGATCTCCTGCCAGACCTTCCGGGCTTCGGGCTCCGTTGAGGCCGCGTCCCGAAGCGCGCCGAACAACGGGGCGAGACGCGCTTGGATGCGCGTCACGGCGCCCGCGTAGATGGCCAACTTGGCGGCGGGGTCGGGCTCGGCGCGAATTGCCTGGACGTAGTCCCGGTCCTTCGCTTCAACGGCGCGGTCGGTCCCGGAGATGGCCTGCTCGATGAGCTCCCGCACGATCATGTGCTTGCGCCCGACGAGCTCGTAGACGGTATCGACGTTCACGTCCGAGCTCGAGGCGATCGCCGCGACCGTGGTCGCCCGGTATCCGTTGTCGAGAATGAGGTCACGCGCCGCATCGAGGATCCGCTGACGCGTTGCCGCCGAGGTCGCTCGCCGACCGGAGGCGTCGTAGCGCCGCCTCTTGACTTTCTTGGGCACGGTGTCCATTATTCATCCGAAGCAGGTTCGGATCAAGTACTGGAGCGTTTCCCATGGCGTATGCATTCACTCAGGACGTCCCGATCGACGCCGCGTTCTACCGACGCATCAAGGATGGGCTCGGCGAGGACCCCCCCAAGGGTCTGATCGCCCACATTGCCGTCGAGCGGCCCGAAGGCGGGCTCCGCTACATCGACGTCTGGGACTCCGAGGACGATTGGGACCGCTTTGCCGAAGACCGTCTTCACCCGGTCGTGCACGCGCTCCTTGGAAACCTTTTCGGTGGCGATCTCCCGCCCGAGCCCGAGCGATCGCCCATCTCGGTCATCGACGTCTGGCTGGCTTAGCGATGTTCGCCGTGGCAGGAAGATGGCGGCTCGACCCCGCGATGGCGGACCAACAACGGGCGGCGCTCCCACGGATCGTCGACGGCGTGAAGGGCGCGCCGGGATTCGTTCGGGGTTTCTGGGCACGCGATCTCGACGGGCCGGGGACGAACCTCACCTACATCGTGTTCGAAACCCTGCAGCAGGCGGAGCGATTTCGCCGTTCGGTAGAGGAGAACGCTCCCACACAGCAGGACAGCGGCGTTGAGCGTGACGAGCTACGCATTCTCGAAGTCCTCGCCGACGCGTAATCAGGGACGGGCGAGCTCGGTCTTGCGTTGTTCCCAGGCTTTGATCATCGACGCGAAGTGGGCGGGGTTGTAGATGTCCTCTTCGTAGGACCAGCGGCCGTCGCCGGCGTACTTCAGGATCGTGACGTTGTAGGCCTGGTGGATGCTGCCGTCGCCGGGGTCTTCCATCCGGTTCCAGACCTGGCAGATCACCCAGCCCTTGTCCTCGTCGATGACCGACCAGCCGATCGGAAAGGCGGGCATGGCATTGCCCGGATAGGTGGACATGGTCTCGCTGATCCACGCACGGATGGCCTCTCGCCCGCGCATGGTGCCGTAGAGGTGCTCGACGTACTCGGCGTCCTCGGTGAAGAGATCGGCCCATGACGCCCAGTCGCCGGTGCGCCCTGCGTCCGCCGCCACGCGCTGGTAGGTCTCGAACGCCTGCTCGAGCTCCTCGCGCGCCCAGTAGGTCACACGTGATAGCCGCGCACGCGGAGCGAAGAAAGGTTCTCCGACACCCAGTCGGCTGTGCGCTTCAGGCCTTCCTCGAGTGAGACCTCGGGCTTCCAGCCGGCCCACTCGCGCGCTCTGGTGTTGTCGCACAGAAGGCGCTCGACCTCGCTGCCCTTGGGGCGGAGGCGCTCGTCGTCGGTGACGACCTCGACTTCGCGGCCGGTGATCGAGATCAGCAGCTTCACCAGGTCACCGATGGAGATCTCACGCCCGGAGCCGACGTTGGTGACGTTGCCGAGGGCCTGATCGGACGCGGCGACGGCCATGAAGCCGGACGCCGTGTCCTCGACGTAGTTGAAGTCACGCGTCGGCGCCGTCGAACCCAGATGCAGCTTGTCGACCCCGCCGATCAGCTGGGCGAGGATCGTCGGGATCACCGCCCGCGTCGACTGGCGCGGCCCGTAGGTGTTGAACGGCCGCACGATGGCGACCGGTAGCTCGAAGGCGTTGTAGTGGCTCAGCGCCATCATGTCGGCACCGATCTTCGACGCCGAGTACGGGGACTGCGGCTGCAACGGGTGGGCCTCGTCGATGGG
>JAFAUA010000082.1 GCA_019243595.1 Acidimicrobiia bacterium | reverse complement strand
TCGTAGACGACGTGGACCGACGGCGACGTCGGCACCGACTGGCAGGTGAGCACCCAGCCCTCGTCGAGCTCGTCGTCGGTCAGGGCGTTGTTGACGAACATCGAAACCGTGCCCTCGACCAGCTTGGCCATGCAGGTCGCGCAGCTGCCCGACTCGCAGGAGAACGGCGGCGCCATCCCCATCTGCCGGGCCGTCTGGAGGATCGTTGTTCCCGGCCGATGGTCGACGGTGTCGACACGGCTCCCGAGTTCGATGGTGACGCGGCCGGGCGCCGCGTCGACGGTTGCCGGCTTCGACTCGACGGGGTGGAAGCGCTCGATGTGGATCCGGTCCTCGGGTGCGCCGAAGTCGACCAGGGCGTGCTCCACGATGTCCATGAACGGCGGGGGCCCGCAGATGAAGTGCTCGCCGCCCGCGCCGTCGATGAAGTGGTTCACGGTCTGTTCGTCAACGAAGCCGTCGTCAGCGTCAAGATGGTGGACCACCGTGAGGCGGCCGGGGTGGCGCTCGGCGAGCCGCTCGAGCTCGGCGGCGAAGATCACCGAGTCCCGGTCTCGGTTCGCGTAGAGCAGGCGGAGGTTCCGAGACGTGGTGGCCAGTGCCGTCTTCAGGATTGAGAACACGGGCGTGATGCCGCTGCCTCCGGCGAACGCCACGACGTCGTCGTCGCCGGGCGGCAAACAGAAGACGCCCGCCGGGCAGGTGGTCTCGAGGACATCCCCGGCGCGGAGGTTGTCGATCATCCAATTCGACACGACGCCGCCGGGAACTCGCTTCACGGTGACCTGGAACTCGTCGCCGACATCGGGGGACGACGACATCGAGTAGCACCGGAGATGGGTGTCGCCGTCGATGTGGACACGGTGGGTGACGAACTGGCCGGACCGATACGCCAACGCCAACGCCAGCTCCGGCGGCACCTCGAGCACGAACGAGCGCGCGTCGGGCGTCTCGTCGACCACGCGGGCGATCCGCAGGGGATGGAAGGCGTGGTCACGCCCAGCAGCCGGGTCCCGCTCCGCGATAACGACCTTCTCGTTAATGGAGATTGATGCTATCATTTTGCGATGCCCCACTTCACCAAGCCCTCAGAAGGCAGTTGGACCGAGCATTACGGGCTCGGCACGGGGCCCATCTCCTACGAGGACTCGATCTCGCCCGAGCACTACGAGCTCGAGCGCGACGCCATCTTCGGGCGCACCTGGCTGAACGTCGGTCGCGTCGAACAGCTCCCCAAGAAGGGGAGCTACTTCACGCGTGAGCTCGACGCGGCGCGTACGTCGATCGTCGTTGTGCGCGAGTCAGACGACCAGCTCCACGCCTTCCACAACATCTGCCGGCATCGCGGCAACAAGCTCGTCTGGAACGACTTCCCGTGGGAGGAGACGAACGGCGTCTGCCGCCAGTTCACGTGCAAGTACCACGGCTGGCGCTACAACCTGGCTGGCGAGTGCACGTTCGTCCAGCAGGAGGACGAGTTCTTCGATCTCGACAAGGGCGACTACGGCTTGGCGCCCGTCCGTGTCGACGTGTGGGAAGGGTTCATCTTCGTGAACCTCGACCCCGCGGCGCCGCCGCTGCAGGAGTACATGGGCGAGCTCGGCGCCGGCCTGGCCGGTTACCCGTTCCACCAGATGACGCAGGTGCACAGGTACCGCAGCGAGGTCAAGAGCAACTGGAAGCTCTACATCGACGCCTTCACCGAGTTCTACCACGCGCCTGTTCTGCACGCGAAGCAGGCGGTCGCGGAGGAATCGCGCAAGCTACAAGCCGTCGGCTACGAAGCGTTGGCCTACAACATCGACGGCCCCCACGGCATGGTGTCGTCGTGGGGAGGCATGTCGCCGCCGAAGGACCTCAACATGGTGAAGCCCATCGAGCGGGTCCTGCGCAGCGGGCTGTTCGGCCCCTGGGACGCCCCCGACGTCGGCCTCGGTGAGCTGCCGCCGGCCCTCAACCCGGCCCGCCACCCGGCGTGGGGCATGGACACGTTTCTCTTCTTCCCCAACTTCATGGTGCTGATCTGGAAGACGAACTGGGTGCTCACGTATCACTACTGGCCAACGTCGTACAACACCCACATCTTCGAGGGCACGTGCTACTTCGCGCCGCCGAAGAACGCGCGTGAGCGCCTCGCCCAGGAGATGGCGGTCGTCACGTTCAAGGAGTACGGCCTGCAGGACAGCAACACGCTCGAGGCCACTCAGACGATGCTCGAGTCACGCACGGTCACCGAGTTCCCGCTGAACGACCAGGAGATCCTGCTGCGCCTGCTGCACAAGACGGCGCAGGACTACGTCGACGACTATCAGGGCACCAAGCGCGAGACGCCGGTGCGCGTCACCGCGGCATCCTGACATGGCCACGCTGCCCGCCAAGTTCGCAGACCTCGAGGAGTTCGCGCGGTGGGCGGTGCCCACCGAGCGGGCCCGTTATGCGCTGCGCCTGTCGAGCTCGATGGACGAGCTTCAAGCCTTTTACGACGCCGCCCTCCCGCGGCTCGAGGACGCCATGTCGTACCTTGAGCAGTACGACGTCGATGAGCTCCCCGAGGACGGCCAGCGCCTCCTGTGGCTGTTCTGCGCCCTCGTCACCGTGTCGTTCCCAGTCGAGGTCTGGCGCCAGCCGAAGGTTCCTGACAGTGGGTCGACGGCGCTCGACGCCATCGTCGAGCCGGCCGTCTGAAACATGACTGACGCCAGCTGGCGTGAGCAGGCCGTCGAACGGTCGCTCGACTCGGCGCGGGTGCGGGCCGAAAGCCGCGTCCAGCGCTTCATCGACGCCGCCTTCGAGCTGCTGGTCGACAGCGAACCCGGCAAGGACTTCACGGTGCAGGACGTGGTCGAGAAGTCGGGTCAGTCGCTGCGCAGCTTCTATCAGTACTTCGGCGGCAAGCAGGAGCTACTGCTGGCACTGTTCGAGGAGTCGGTGCGCAGCACGGCCGAGCAGCTGCGGGCGCGGATCGAGGGGGAGAAGGACCCGCTCGAGCGCCTGCACCGGTTCGTCATCGAGTACTACGCCCAGTGCCGGCCATCCCGAAGCAAGGGCAAGAAGAAGACGCCGATCGCCCTCGCCGAGTTCGCCCAGCAGCTCATGACCGCCCACCCCGAGGAGGCGACGCACGCCTTCGCACCGATCGTCGAGCTGTTCGACGAGGTACTCGACGCTGCCGTCTCCGCCGGGGCCGTCCGCGGTGACCTCAGCGGTCGCCGGATCGCGGGGGTCGTGCTCGAGGTGATCATGTTCAACGCTTTCTCGGCGACCATCGGCGGCGCGGCGCGCGGCGCCGGGCGCGGCGACCCGGCCGAGGAGCTGTGGGACCTGTTGGTCAACGGCATCGGAGCTTGAGCTGACCGCGGGCCGGACTGCCATCGTCACCGGCGGCGGGTCGGGCATCGGTCTGGCGATCTGCGAGCGACTGGCCGCCGCCGGCGCCGCAGTCGCGATCTTCGACCGTGACGGTGGGGCAGCCGAGGAGGCTGCGGCCAAGATCGGTACGGCCGGCGGGACGTCGATCGGCCTCACCGTCGACGTCACGGATCGCGCCGCCATCGACGCCGGCGTCGACGAGGTGCGCAGCCGGATGGGTCGCCCGGCGATCCTCGTCAACAACGCCGGTCTCCAGGGCTTCGACCCCTTCCTCAAGATCACGCCCGAGCTGTGGCAGCGGATCCTCGACGTCAACCTCACCGGCACCTTCAACTGCTGTCAGGCGGTGGTGCCGGACATGCTCGAGGTCGGCTGGGGACGGATCGTCAACATCTCCTCCTCGAGCGCCCAGGGCGGCCAGCAGCTGATGACCCATTACGTGGCGTCCAAGGCCGGGGTCATCGGCTTCACCAAGGCCCTGGCGCTCGAGCTCGGCCCCAACGGCATCACCGTCAACACCATCCCGCCCGGGTTCATCGACACGCCGATGCTGCGTAAGTCGGAGAGCCAGGGCCTGCTCGGCAACGTCGATGACGCCGTGGCCCGCACGCCTGTCCGCCGGATGGGTCGCCCCGAGGACATCGCCGCCGCATGCGCCTTCCTCGTCACCGACGAGGCCGGCTACATCACCGGCCAGGTCATCGGCGTCAACGGCGGCCGCAACACCTGACGACGCCGCCCAGCGCGGCCGTCAGTGACTTACGACACACTGTCATTTCGGAATACCGCGCGCCATGGTATGTTGAGAAACGAAACATAGTCGTTTCGTATTAGACGGAGAACTCAACGCACCATGGACGCAGCAACGATCTACGCACGGCGGTGGTGGACCCTCGGCGTGCTGTGCCTGAGCCTGCTGGTGATCGGGCTCGACAACACCATTCTCAACGTGGCCCTGCCCACGCTCGTGCGCGATCTCCACGCGACCGGCAGCCAGCTGCAGTGGATCGTCGACGCCTACACGCTGATCTACGCCAGCATCCTGCTGACGACCGGCATGCTCGGCGACCGCTTCGGACGCAAGCGGGCGCTGAACGCCGGACTGGTGATCTTCGGACTCGGGAGCCTGGCCAGCGCCTTCTCGGGCTCGGCGTCCCAGCTCATCGCGGCCCGCGCCCTCGCGGGCATCGGCGGCGCCCTGATCATGCCGGCGACGCTCAGCATCCTCACCAACGTCTTCCCCGCCGAGGAGCGTGGGCGCGCCATCGGCGTGTGGGCGGGAGTGTCCGGCGTCGGCATCGCCGTCGGCCCGCTGCTCGGCGGCCTCCTACTCGAGCATTTCTGGTGGGGCTCGGTGTTCTTCGTCAACGTTCCCGTCGTCGTCGCCGCCCTCGTCGCCGGCCGGTTCCTGGTGCCGACGAGCAAGGATCCCAGCGCCCCGCGCCTCGACCCCGCCGGCACTGTGCTTGGCACGGTCGGCCTCGCATCGCTGCTCTACGGGATCATCGAGGCGCCCGCGCAGGGATGGACGTCGACGAACGTCGTCGTCGGCTTCGTCGCCGGCGCGTTGTTGCTGACCGCGTTCATCGTCTGGGAGCTGCGCAGCGAGCACCCGATGCTCGACGTGCGCTTCTTCGAGAACCCGCGGTTCACCGGCGCCAGCGTGGCCGTGACCCTCGTGTTCTTCGCCATGTTCGGGTCGATGTACTTCCTCACGCAGTACGTGCAATTCGTGCTGGGGTACTCGACGATGAAGGCGGGCGCCGCCTTCGTCCCCCTTGCCGTGGCGATCATGATCTCCGCACCGCGCAGCGCCGGGCTGACGGCGCGCTTCGGCACCAAGCGGGTGGTGGCCGCCGGCCTGGCGATCGTGGCCGCCGACCTCGTGCTGCTGTCGCAGGCGACGACGCACTCGCCGTACCTCTTCATTGCTGTCGTGCTCGCCGCCCTCGGCGCAGGCATGGGCATCGCCATGTCGCCGGCGACGGAGTCGATCATGGGCTCGCTGCCGCTCGCCAAGGCCGGCGTCGGTTCGGCGGTCAACGACACCACTCGTCAGGTCGGCGGCGCCCTCGGCGTCGCCATCCTCGGCAGCCTGACCGCTGCCGCCTACCACGCCAAGATCGGCGGCAGTGGCGTGCTGCGGGGCCTGCCCACGGCGGCCGCGTCCGCGGCCCACGACTCGATCGGCGGTGCCGCGGGTGTGGCGAAGGCTCTCGGCCCCAGCGGGGCTGCGATCGCCAACCAGGCCAACAGCGCGTTCGTGCACGCCATGGGCCAGACGGTCCTCGTGGGCGCTGGCGTCGCCTTGCTGGGCGCCCTCGTCGCTCTGTTGTTCCTGCCCGCTCGTCCGCAGCCCGCCGTCGACGAGATGTGGACGGCGCACGCCGCCCTCCTCGGTCACCTCACCGAGATGGGCCTCGGGAGCCCGGCCCACCGCGTCGAGTTCAGCGCCGCGCCGAACGACTGGGCTGTGGTGCGGGTCTTCGACGGCGACGGCCAGAAGCTGGGTTGGGCGGCCGTGCGGTCGGCCGCGGGCGAGGCGGCCGAGCCGGCCCTCGAGCTCGTGGCCTGACCGGCTTTACGAGCCCGACAGCTCCTCGCGCAGGACGCGCCGCAGAAGCTTGCCCGTCTCGTTGTAGGGCAGCTCGTCGCGGAAGCGGATGACCGTCGGCGTCTTCGTCGACCGGAGGCGCTCGCGGACGAGGGTCTTGAGGTCGTCCTCCGACGGGCGCTCAGCCCCCGGCTCGACCACGACGACCGCGGCGACGGCCTCACCCCACTCCGGGTCCGGCACACCGATGACCGCCGCTTCACGCACGGCCGGATGGCTGGCGATCGTGTCCTCGATCTCGCCGGGGGAGAGGTTCTCGGCGCCGCGCACGATGACGTCGTCCATGCGCCCGTCGAGATAGAGGAAGCCGTCATCGTCGAGATAGCCGGCGTCGTTGGTGGGGAACCAGCCGTCGTCGGTGAGCACGCTGCGGCCCAGGTACTCGCCGGCGACCTGCTCGCCACGCACGTAGACCTCGCCGCGCTCACCGGCGCCGAGCGGATTTCCGTCCGGGTCGCGGATCTCGACCTCGAGCGTCGGCAGCGGTTGGCCCACCGACGTCAGACGGCGGCGCACCGCGGGGTCGTCGCTGGCGATCGCGGTGCGGTGGTCGTCAGGTGACAGCACGGCGATTGTCGAACTGGTTTCGGTGAGGCCGTAGGCGTTGACGAAGTTCACGTCGGGGAACTTCGACATCGCCCGCTCGATCAGCTCGAGGGGCATGCGGCCGCCGCCGTAGGAGAGGTGGCGCAGCGACGCCAGCTTCACGCCCTGCTGGTCGACGCACTCGAGCACCCGCCCGAGCATCGTCGGCACGACCATCGCCTGGGTGACCGCCTCTTCTTCGCACGCACGCACCCACTCGTCGGGGTCGAACGCCGGCAGGTAGACGATGCGGCGCCCGCTGTAGAGCGAGCTGAGCACGGCCGACAGGCCGGCGACGTGGTACGGCGGGACGCTGACCAGTTGGGCGTCGTCCTCGTCGGCCCCCATGAACTCGACGGTGCCGATGATGTAGCTGGCCAGGAGATCGGAAGAGCGTCGTG
>JAFAUA010000408.1 GCA_019243595.1 Acidimicrobiia bacterium | reverse complement strand
ACGTAGATCGACCCCAGGCGCTCGGCCAGTGGAAGGAACGGCCGCACGGTCTCGGACGCCTCGGTGGCGCTCACGTTCACGGCGAACGGCACGAAGTCGCCGCCGAGCGCCAGCAGCACCATCTCGGCGATGGTGTCACCGGCCTTGTCCTGGGCCTCACGCGTCGACGCGCCGAGGTGCGGCGTGACCACGACTGCGTCGAGCTCGAAAAGCGGCGACGACGTGGTCGGCTCCTCGGCGAACACATCGAGACCGGCACCGGCGACGATGCCCGAGCGCACCGCCTCCGCGAGCGCGTCCTCGTCGACGATCCCGCCTCGGGCCGTGTTCACCAGCCGCAACCCGGGCTTCGCCTGCGACAACAGCTCCTTGCCGATGATCCCGAGGGTCTCGGGTGTCTTGGGCAGGTGCACCGTCAGGAAGTCCGCGACCTTTACGAGCTCCTCGAGCGACATCAGGTCGACGCCCATCTGGCGGGCCCGGTCCTTCGACACGTACGGGTCGTAGGCAACCAGTCGCATCCCGAACGCCAGCGCTCGTTGTGCCACGAGGGCGCCCACTCGTCCGAGTCCGACGACCCCGAGCGTCTTGCCGTGGACCTCGACGCCTTCCCAGCGCGACCGCTCCCACTTCCCCGCCTTCAGCGCCGCATGGGCCTGCGGGATGTTGCGAGCTTGGGCCAGGAGCAACGCCATCGCCTGCTCGGCAGCCGAGAGGATGTTCGACTGCGGCGCGTTGACGACCATCACCCCTCGGCGCGTGGCGGCGGCGACGTCGACGTTGTCGACGCCGATGCCCGCCCGCCCGACGACGATCAGGTCACCAGCAGCATCCAAAACGGGCTCGGTGACCTTGGTCGCTGAGCGGATGATCAAGGCGTCGGCGCCCTGGATCGCAGACAGCAGCTCTTCGGGCGAGAGCCCTAACCGCACGTCGACTTCGTGTCCGGCCTCGCGCAAACGCGCCAGGCCGCCTTCGGCGATTTCTTCGGTGACAAGAATGCGACCCATCGAACCTCAGCCCTCAGCCCAGCAGCTTGGCGATGCGGTTCAGACCCTCTTCGAGGTCGTCGTCGCCCAACGCGTAGGACAGGCGCATGTACCCGGGCGCCCCGAACGCTTCGCCGGGCACGATGGCGACGCGGGCCTCTTCGAGGATCACCTCGGCCAGCTCGATCGTCGACTCCGGGCGCCGAGGGCCAAGCTCCTTGCCGAGAGCACCCTCGAACGAAGGGAAGGCGTAGAAGGCGCCGTGCGGCTCGACGCACGACACGCCCGGAATGGCGCAGAGCAGGTCGACCATGCGCATGCGGCGGCGGTCGAACGCCTCTCGCATCTCCTCGGCGGTATCCATCGGACCCTGGAGACCGGCGAGCGCCGCGGCCTGGGCGACGTTGTCGACGTTCGAAGTGGCGTGCGACTGAAGGTTGATCGCGGCGCCGATGACGTCGGTCGGCCCCACCATCCAGCCCACCCGCCACCCGGTCATGGAGTAGGTCTTCGACACGCCGTTGATCACCACGCTGCGTTCGGCGAGATCCGGGACGCGGGCAACGATCGAGGTGAACGGAACGTCGCCGTACACCAACAGCTGGTAGATCTCGTCAGTGACGACCCAGAGATCGTTGTCGGCGGCCCACCGCCCGATCTCGTCGACTTCCTCGCGGCGGTACACCGCGCCCGTCGGGTTGCACGGCGACGCGAACAGCAGCACCTTCGTGCGCGACGTCCTGGCTGCTTCCAGTCGCTCGACCGTGGCCCGGAAGCCGTTCGCCTCCTCAGTCGCGACCGGGAGGGGGACGCCTCCGGCCAAGCGGATCGACTCGGGATACGTCACCCAGTACGGGGCGGTGAACAGCACCTCGTCGCCGGGGTCGAGCAGCGTTGCGAACGTGTTGTACAACGCCTGCTTGGCACCGTTGGTGACGAGCACCTGCGCGGCCGTGACCGGCATGCCGAGGTCGCCCGCAGTCTTGTCGGCGATGGCGGCGCGCAGCTCGGGCAGACCGCCCGTCGGCGTGTAGTGGTGGAAGCGAGGGTCGGCGCACGCCTTCTCTGCGGCCTCGACGATGTGGGCGGGCGTCGGGAAGTCAGGCTCGCCGGCGCCGAAGCCGATCACGTCCTCCCCCGCCGCCTTCAGCGCCTTGGCCCGGGCGTCGATGGCCAGGGTCGCCGACTCTTCGATCGAGCCGACCCGCTGTGAGATGCGTGCGTGCGCCATGGTCGATTTCGCTTCCGTTGCTCTTTTCCCAATACTGGGGCTATGGCTTCCGACGTGCCCGAGATCCAGCTGCCGCCTGAACTGCGGCCCACCGACGGCCGCTTCGGATCGGGGCCGTCGAAGGTCCGGCAGGAGGCTGTGGCTGCCCTCGCTGCCGCCGCTCCAACCTACCTGGGCACGAGCCACCGTCAGCCAACGGTGAAGAACGTCGTGCGAAGGCTGCGCGAGGGGCTGACGCAGTTGTTCTCGCTTCCTGACGGCTACGAGGTCGTCCTCAGCAACGGCGGCACCACCGCGTTCTGGGACGCCGCCGCCTTCGGCCTCATCGAGCGGCGGGCCCAGCATCTCGCCTTCGGCGAGTTCTCCTCGAAGTTCGCGGCTGTGACATCCGCCGCACCGTTTTTGGAGGCGCCCCAAGTCATCGAGTCGTCGCCGGGCACGCACCCCGAGGCCGAGGCGAGTGCCGACGTCGACGCCTACGCATTCCCGCACAACGAGACGTCGACGGGCGTCGCCATGGAAGTGCGCCGCCCGGCGGGCGCCGAAGGCCTCGTGCTCATCGATGCAACGTCCGGCGCCGCCGGGCTGCCCGTCGACCCGACCCAGTTCGACGTCTACTACTTCGCGCCACAGAAGGGCTTCGCCTCCGATGGCGGCGTCTGGATCGCGGCGATGTCGCCGGCCGCCCTGGAGCGGGTGGCGCGCATCAAGGCCTCGGAACGTTGGACGCCGCCGTTCCTCGACCTGTCGACCGTCATCGAGAACTCCCGGCTCGACCAGACCTACAACACCCCGGCCCTGACCACCCTGTTCCTTACCGTCAACCAGCTGGAGTGGATCCTCGAGAACGGCGGCCTGGCATGGTCCACCGGCCGCTGCGACCGGTCGGCCGAGATCGTCTACGGCTGGGCGGACGCGAGCTCCTACGCCTCGCCGTTTGTCGCCGACAAGGGCGACCGCAGCCACGTCGTCGCCACCATCGACCTCGACCCTGCGCTCGACGCCACGACGGTTGCGAAGGTGCTCCGTACCAACGGCATCGTCGACACCGAGTCGTACCGCAAGCTGGGACGAAACCAGCTGCGCATCGCCATGTTCGTCGCCATCGAGCCCGACGATCTGGCCACGCTCACCCGCGCGATTGACTACATCGCCGAGCGCCTAGCCGCCTAATCTGGCAGGCAATGCGGCGTCTCCTGGTCTGCCTGACCGCGCTCGCCTGCCTGCTCCTCTTCCTGGCGCCGAACGCGCACGCCCTCCAGCACGTTCACCGTGCGGAGCCGCCGAGCGGGCCGACGACAGCGCCCCCGCCGCCGCCGATGCCGATGCCGAAGGCATGGATCCTCGTCGACGCCGACACCGGGGCCATCCTCGACCAGGGCAACGCGCACCAGCCATTGCCGCCCGCGAGCGTCACCAAGGTCCTCACCGCCCTGATCGCCGTCGAGAACATCCAGCCCGGGGCCGACATCCCGATCAGCGCCCAAGCCCAGGGCATGCCGGCCCGCAACATGAACATGAAGGCCGGACAGGTGTTCAAGTTCGAGGACATCCTGCACGCCCTGCTCATGGTGTCGGCGAACGATGCAGCCGTCGCCCTCGCTGAGAAGGTCAGCGGGTCGCGCCAGGAGTTCGCGGGCGTGATGGCCAACGCCGCACAGCGCCTCGGCATGGACGACAGCCCGGTCCTCCAGGATCCCGCGGGCCTCGACGACGAGTTCTCCAACGACGGCGGCAACCTGCTGAGCGCCCACGACCTGGCGATCGCGGCACGCAACGCTTTGGCGAACGACCAGATCCGCCAGATCGCCTCGACTCAGATCTACAAGTACCACGGTGGCGACAACATCGATCACCGCCTGCTCAACGAGGACCTGCTGCTGAAGACGTATCCCGGGGCCATCGGGCTGAAGACCGGATACACGCGCAAGGCCGGACACTCGTTCATCGGGGCGGCGACGCGTGACGGACGCACCATGATCTCGGTCGTGCTCGGCGCGACCGACATCTACCACACGTCGACGGCGCTGCTCGACAAGGGGTTCGCCACGCCGCTCTCGGCCGAGGGCGCGCTCGAGCACCTGCCGGCCGTGATCCCCTCTGCGACGCTCGCCCAGCCTGCCAAGGCCGTGCCGCTGCAGGAGACGCGCCAGCCGGCGCCTCAGGAGTTCCACGTCGCCACCACCGACGACACCGTGCGCGTGGTGAGAGACGGCATCTGGGTCGCCATCATCTGCCTGCCGATCGCCTTCATCGGCCTGCGCCTGGTCAACGGCCGGCGCCGTCGTCGCTACCTGTTCAGGTAACGAGACGCCCGGCGGGGAGACGCCGGGAGACGGCGAGGCAGACGCAGCCGACGGCCGCTGTGCACGCCAGCGCCAACAAGATCCCGTTGTGGAGCGGCCAGCCGCCGGCCTGGGCGGCGGCGACCGCCGCGCCGCCGACGCCGGTGCCGAGGGCCCAGCCGAGCGTGTCGCACAGGGTCAGCGACGCCGACGCCGACCCTTCCTGACCCTCCGGCGCTTCGCGGAGCACGAGCACGGTGACCGGGCCGTAGGCGAGGCCCATGCCCAGGCCGGCCAGCGTCCAGGCGGGGACGACGAACCACACCGGCACGGCCGTCGACAGGCAAGCGGCCAGGCCCGCAGTGCCGACCAGGACGAGGACGACGCCGGTACCGACAAAGGTTCGACCGTATCTCTCGCGGGCCAGCCGCGCCTGGACCCACGAGCCGACCGTCCAGGAGATCGTCGTGACCGTCAACGCCACTCCCGTGATGAGAGAACTGGCGTGTCGAGCGCTCTGCACGGTGAGCGGCAGATAGGTATCCGCCCCGAAGAACGCGAACGTCAGGAAGCCCCTGCTCACCACCGTCACCGGGAGCCCTCGCTGCAGACGGAGCGCGCCCGGGGGAAGCACGCGTCGCAAGGAGGGCACGCCGATCAGCAGCCCGGCGATCACGAGCGGGACACGGGCGACCATGGACTGCTCGGTGAGCCCGGCCAGCACCAGCCCGGCGCCCGCGGCTACGCCGATCGCTTCGAGCAGCCGGCGCGGAGGCGCCTCGCCACCGCGAGGACCGAGGCGCAGCAGCGCCGGAAGAGCGACCGGCGCCGTCAACAGCACGATCGGGATCAGCCCCTCGAAGATCCACCGCCAGCTGGCGTGACGGATGACGACGGCGGCGATCGTCGGGGCGAAGAGGCCGGGGAGCACCCACGCTGTCGACAGCACGGCCATCATCCGCGGCTGCAACGACGCCGGGAGACTGCGCCCGATGCTGGCGTAGGCCACCGCCGGCACCGCACCCGCCCCCAGCCCCTGCACGGCCCGTCCGATGACGACGACGCCCATCGATTGGGCACGGCCGGAGATCAGCAGGCCGACGACGAACAGCCCGATGCCGACGAGATAGGGCGACGCCGGACCACGCTTGTCGGCCGCTTGGCCCGCCAGCACGGCGCCGACCAGGTTGGCCAGCATGAAGGCGCTGAACACCCAGCCGTAGAGCCGCAGCCCGCCCAGCTCGCGCGCCAGCACCGGCACCGCGGGCGCGACCGCCAGCGCCTCCGACGCCACGAATGTGATGGTGAGGACGAGACCTAGCGTGAGCGCCC
>JAFAUA010000343.1 GCA_019243595.1 Acidimicrobiia bacterium | reverse complement strand
TAGGCGATCGGCGTCAGGTTGCTCGGCGGTTCGTCGAGGCGCTGCTTGAAGTAGCGCAGGTGCAGGGCGCCGAGGACCAGCACGGCGGCGCCGGCGACCGGGATGAGGACGCCCTTGTTGGTGCTCTTGTGGCGACCGGGGGTCACGGCGACCGCCGAGTTGTCGCCCTCGCCGTTGTTCTGGTCGTTGGGCGTCGCACCGCCCGCGTAGGGCAGCCCGCGCGCGAAGCCCGGATCGGGGGTTACGGCCTCACTTGTCGGCGTCGTGGCCGCCGACGATCCCGATGAGCCCGAGAAGCCCGAGCTGCGGCTGACGCCCGACGGCGTGCCCTTCACGACGGGCGGGGCACCGTCGCTCGAGGGGGGCGGCGCTGTCGCCGGCGGGGTCGTCGCGCCGGGCGGCGGATCCGGCACGGTGACCTTGTTGCTCACGCTCTTGGAGCGATCCGAGATCGTGAACGACGATGCGTCACCGGTCTGACCGTTGCGGTGCTCTTCGATCTCGTAGACGTAGTCGCCGCCTGCCGCCTCTGTCCCTGTGTCGTTTACGGTGAGGCGGGCACCCGTGGCCTGCTGATTCGTCCGTAGTCGAGCGTGAAAGTCCTTCTCGCCCGGACCCTTGCGGTAGATCCAGTAGGACTGCACGTCCGGCGTCGATGCGTCACGGTCGAACGAAACGTCGACGCTGCGGTCCTTCTTGACCGCGGCCGTGACGTTGGTGACGTTGGGCGCCGGCACCGCCATGCCGAAGCTGATGGCGTTGGTCGTCGCGCTCACGGGAGTGCTGTTCCCGAGGAACGACTGGTCGTGGGCCTGGCCCGTGGCCGTGACCTTGTACGGGCCGTTGAAGGCGAGGGGCGGACTGAAGTCTTGCTTGAAATCGAAGTCAACGGTCCCCTGCGTCGCCGGCGGGCAGGGCCTCGGGTTGGGCGGAGTGTTGGGCGGCGTACCGCAGTAGGCGTAGGTCTGGCTCGGGCCTGCCCCGCCCTTGTCCCACACCACGTTGACCGACACCCAGTCGAACGTGGGCTGGAACCCACCCGACGCGTGGAAGTGCCCGCTCACGCTGACGGCCGAGGTCGTCATCGCCGGGGTGGGCGCCGGCGACATGGCGAAGTTCGACGGCGTGACCGTCACCCCGCTCGACTGAGCATCGGCGGGCGCGCCGAACAGCGGGCTGAGCGCGAGCACAACAACCGCGGTCGCCGCGGCGGCGGCGAAACCGCGGCGCATCAGACCCCCTGAAGATCCTTGACCCAGTCGGCCTTCACGATGATGCGCTTGGCTGCCGAGCCCTTGGGATGGCACGACGTCAGGGTAAGGGTCTTGTCGTTGGTCTGGTTCAGGACTGAGAGATCGGACTTGTCGACGACGAACGGTGGCCGCTTCAGCTGGTAGATGCAGCCACCGATCGGCGTGTCGAGCTCGATCTGGTCGCCGACACGCAACTGGTCGATGTCGGCGAAGGGCTTCCCATAGGTCGTGCGGTGGCCGGCGATGGCCACGTTGCCCTTCTCACACGGCAGCGGCGTCTGCGGGTAATGGCCCGCGCCGGCGCGCAACGCCGTCGGCGTGACTCCCTCCACCACGACGACATCGACGCGGATGGCGGGCACCTTGATGCGGGTCAGGCTGTCGCCGACGCCGATGGCCCGGTTGCGATACTTCTGCTTGAGGCTCTGGCTGGCGAACTGCTTAGAGAGCTTGTCCTGCAGGCGGTTCTGGTACAGGTTCGTAGCGAACGGATAGGCGAGCAGCGCCACGCCGCCGATGAGCAGAAGTGCCGAAAGTACCGATACGACGCGCTTCGCCCACGGGCGCGTCCGGAAGAAGTCGAGCAAAAAGGTCGCGCCGCCGCTCGAGGACTTCGGGGTCTGGGGTTCGGCCATGCGGGCCCAGAGTACAGATGGATTGGGGCTGCGCAAGGCGCCCTGTCCAGCGGTTTTCGGGAGTCAGTTCTCAACTCGCATGGTTGCCGACGAGTGCATGTCGACGTCGCTCAGCAGCGCCCCCACGTGCGGGACGTTCGTCGGGGCCCGGTAGGTGACCGTCACCTGGACGTGGCTCCCCGGGCTGCCCCGCCCGCTCATCTTGACCGTCAGCCGTTCGGAGGCCAGCCCCGAGGACCCCGCCGCCGCCCGGCGGACGGCATCGCTGGAGCTGTCGACCGCAGCCTGACGAGCGCCCTCCCGCGCCGCGTGCACGACCAGCACCTGGTCGCGGACAAAGGAAGCCGAGCTGTACGACGGCGAGAAGCAGGAGGGCGACAAGCGGCATGGCGAGGGCCAGCTCGACCGCGGCCTGGCCCTCGCTGCCCCCCGCACGGTTTCGACCGCGACTCACTTCACCTTGCCGGTGAGGTTGCTCATGACCGAGTCGAGCAGCTTGCCAACCAGGTCGGTGTGCGTGGCCCAACCGACGACGAGCAGGGCGACGGCCGCCGACGCCGAGCAGGACCAGGGCGTACTCGGCGGTCGCCTGACCCCGTTTCTCGTGGCGGACGCGCGTGAGAACGACTGGGCGGACAGAGAGAGGTACAACGCGAGCATGCGTGCTCCCTTTCGAGTCTTGAGGTGCTTAGAAGTGGAGAGACCGGACGGCGCCGGCGATGAGGGGCGCGACGGTGAGCAGCGCGAACGCCGGCAAGGTGCAGCCGACGAGGGGGAAGAGGAGCTTCACGGGGATGCGGCGCGCCGCCTCCTCGGCCTTGCGGCGCCGGTCGAGCCGGACCTCGTCGGCGAGTCGCGCGAGGCCGGCGGTCAGCGGGGCGCCGTAGCACTCCGACGCGACGAGAGCGGCGACGAGCGGACGCACCGCCTCACCGGCGCGCGCCGGCACATCTTCGAGGGCGTCGGCCATGCGCCGGCCCACGGTGACGGCGTCACACACGCGGCGGAGCTCCAGACCAAGCGGGCCGCTCGCCCGGCGGCTGACCGTCGCTACGGCCAGTGGCAGGATGAGGCCGGCGCCGACGGCGAGGACAAAGAGGTCGACGACGTCGGGCAGGTCGGCGGCGAGCGCGGCCAGACGTCGGCGCTCTTCACGGCGCGCTCTGGGCCTCACCCGCGCCCGAACAAGGGTGTCTTTATGCTCCTTTGCGATGGAGGCCGCCTTCTTCGACCTCGACAAGACCGTGATCGCGCGGGCGTCGATGGTGGCCTTCGGGCGGCCCTTTTATCGGCAGGGGCTGATCACGCGGCGCCTGTTGATGCGCGGCCTGTGGGGGCAGCTCGTGTACCTCTACTTGGGCGCCGACGAAGAGCGACTGGCACGCATGCGGGAGTCCGTGCTCGCCCTCACCAAGGGATGGCAGCAGTCGCAGGTGCGACGCATCGTGCGAGAGGCGCTCACCGACGTGGTGACGCCGATCATCTACGCCGAGGCCCTCGAGCTGATCGAGGAGCACCGGGCCGCCGGGCGGCGCGTGTTCATCGTGTCGGCGTCGCCGGAGGAGATCGTCGAGCCCCTCGCCGACTACCTCGAGGTCGACGAGGCCATCGCCAGCAAGGCTCGCCTCGACGACGAGGGTTGCTACACGGGAGAGATGGCGTTCTACGCCTACGGCGAGAACAAGGTCGTCGCCATGGTCGACATCGCCGCCCGGGAGAACATCGACCTGGCCCAGTCCTGGGCCTACTCGGACTCCGCCACCGACCTACCGATGCTGGAAGCCGTCGGCCACCCCGTCGTCGTGAATCCCGATCGCGAATTGGCACGCGTCGCTCGCGAACGCGAGTGGGAAGTCCGGAAGTTCGAGCGGCCGGTGCGGCTCCGGGACCGGGTGCCGACACCACCGCCCGCCCCGACCGCCGTCGGCGCCACCGCGCTCATCGCAGGCGGCGTGGCCGCCTTTTTATGGAGGCGACGTCATCTGGCGCCGCCGCCGTCGAGGTTCGACGACCTCAGGCGGCTCGCAGCTTCCGTGCCGCGACGGTTCCGAGTGCGATGAGAATGGCAAGCAGGATCAGCTTCTTCATGAGGCGCACCGTAGCCCTTCAGTAGCGTCGCCGCCGCGAGGACACAGGAGGTGACCAGTCACCTGACAGTCGTGCCTTGCGCTTCAGTTAGCGTCCGCGCCGGAGGTGTCAGGTGACCTGGTGGCACCCACCGCCTTCAAAGCGGCTGGTCGCAGCGACCCTGCGACGGCGGGTTCGATTCCCGTCCACCTCCGCCAACACTTCCTGTGTTCCGAGGAAATAGGGGTCGAGTTTCGACCCCTGTTTCCTCGGGACGCCGGGGGAAGTGGCGGGGGAAGAGGCGGCCGGTTAGACGGCGAGGAGGTCGCGGGCGCCGGTGTCGCTGCTGGGATGGCGCAGCTTCGACATCGCTCTCGCCTCGATCTGGCGGATGCGCTCGCGGGTGAGGTTGAAGTGCTCGCCGACCTCTTCGAGGGTGCGGGGCTCGCCGCGGTCGAGGCCGAAGCGGAGGCGGAGGATCTCCCGCTCCCGCTCGTCGAGGGGGCCGAGCAGCTTGGAGATCTCCTCGGGAAGCAGCGCCGTGGCCGCCACCTCGAACGGGGACTCGGCGGAGCGGTCCTCGACGACGTCGCCGAGCTCGGCGTCGCCGTCCTCGCGGAGGGGCTCGGAGAGCGACAGGGGCTCGGCGGCGAAGCGCAGCGCCTCGGTGACCTTGTCCTCGGGCATCTCGACCTCGGCGGACAGCTCCGAGAGCGTGGCCGGGCGGCCGAGCTTGAGCTCGAGGCGGGCCCGGGCCTTCTGGAGGCGGGCCAGGGTGTCGCCGGCGTGGACCGGGAGGCGAATGGTGCGCCCGGTGTTGGCGATGCCCCGGGTGATGGCCTGGCGGATCCACCAGGTGGCGTACGTCGAGAACTTGAAGCCCTTGCGCCAGTCGAACTTCTCGACGGCGTGCATGAGGCCGAGGTTGCCCTCCTGGATCAGGTCGAGGAGCGGCAGGCCCGACGCCTGGTACTTCTTGGCGATGGAGACCACCAGTCGCAGGTTCGACTGGACGAACGTGCGCTGGGCGGTCTCGCCGTCGATGGCCTGGCGGCGGAGCTCGCGGCGGCGGGCGGCGGGGAGGTCTGCGGAAGCGTCGAGGATCGAGCGCGCCTCATTGCCGGCCTCGATGGCCTTGGCGAGACGAACCTCGTCGTCTTTGGTGAGCAGTGGGTACTGCCCGATATCCGTCAGGTAGAGCCGGACGAGATCTTCTTCGTCCCGCTCGACACGCTCCTTGGGCACGCTTGTCCTCTTCGTGTCGCTGCGAGTTTGCCTTTAGAAAACGTCTCCGTCAGACGTCAGCATTCCCTCCGGCGGGGTACGCGACACGGGGGGTCAGTCATCACCATACCTATTCGGTCAAGGGGCGCCGCTTCCTGCCTCGGCCCGCTGTGGCTAGGTTGCGTCTGTGGGTGACGACGTGGCACTAACGGTGGTCACCATGGTCTTTCACGCCTCGGACGCCGACCGTCTGCTCGCCGTCCTGGCCAAATATGTGGTGGTCAGCCGGGGCGCGCCCGGGTGCCGGAACATCGATCTGTGCGCCTCGGCGATCAGGGATGGCCGCTACCTGGTGATCGAGAAGTGGGAATCGCAGGAAGCGCAGCGGGCCCATTTCGACTCCCCTGAGATGGTCGAGATGGCGGAAGGCTGCACAGGGCTGCTGTCGTCGGCGCCCGACATCGACCTCTTCGACGGCATCTCCGCCCACGACCTGCAGTAGGGGTGTGAAGGCCTAGCTCGTCCGCCCCGCCTTCGCCTTGGCCTTGACCGGAGGGGCGGGCTTGGCGGCCATCGCCTCGGCCGAGGCGGCTTCGATGTCGGCCCACGTCAGGCCGCCGGCCTCCCAGAGGCGGTCGAAGACCCGGTCGGCGGCGTCGGTGAAGCCGTGGCGGATCCGGAAGTGGTAGCGGCGACGCTCCCGCTGGCTCGGGTACCCCAGCCGCTCGAGGCGCCCGACGGCGTAGATGTCCCACGCCGTGTAGAGCTCGATGGGGACCTTGTCGTCCTCGGGCGGCGCCCCGAAGGCCGGGTCGAGCCGGTCCTTGGTGCGCATGAAATGGCGGCCGACGACGGCCTCGACGCTCTCCCGGCTCAGGTGACGAAGCTGCTTGGCGTCCTCGAAGCCACCGCTCTCGACGGTGATCGTGATGGGGTCGAGGGACACGACGGCGCTCGAACCGAGCGGCGTCTTCTCGTCAACCTCGATGCGGATGTCGCGATCGCCAAGGCCGACCTTCTCAGCCAGCTCGCCGGCGATCGACGCGATCTCAGCGGCGTCGTATTCGACGAGGGTGAACTGCTCAGGAGAGACCGTGACCGCCATCTCAGCCCGCGTGGCCGTCGCCGGCGGCTGCCGCCTCTGGCTCGCCGATGGACCCCGGTCCGGCGATCCCACCCGCCTCGACCATCAGCACCTCGAGCTCCCGCGCCCGGGCCGTGGCCCGGTCGACGTCGTTGCTCGTGCGGATCAGCGACTGCAGCATCAGCTCGCCGTCGCGCCAGTCGTCGAGCTCGTCCTGGAGGATGAACTTCAGCCAGCGGATGGTCGGTGCGTCGGTGATCGTGCTGGTGGCGTTGAGGTGGAACGTGTAGGCCGCGATCTTGTGAGGGATCAGCACGCGGTAGACGCCGACGAGCTTCTCGATGGTCTCGCCGGGTGCCTCGGGAGCCGTCATGGCGTCGATGAACTTCACCATGGCGTCGTTGGCCGGCTGGGTGAGCCGGTCGGGATTCATCTCGCGCAGCTCCGGCAGCCGCTTGTTCCAGAGGTCGGCGTGCCACGCGTGCTTGTAGCAGTGCGTGCCGAGGCGGATCTTGACGTCCATCTCCGGGACCGTGGCAACCCAGCCGCCGAGCGCCTCGAAAAGCCGCATCTCGACCCACTTGTAGTTGCCAACGCGCCGCGCCGACTCCTCGACGCTGAACAAACCGGGAAGCTGTCGCCGGTCCCACGGTGCGAACGGTGGACGGGGCGTGGTCGCATCGCTCATAAGCCGCGGAGCCTAAACCTCGGCGGCCGTGTTCATCCGAGAGAGTCGCCTGGCGCGTGGGCCACTACGCCCAGGGGATGCACGCACCGCTCACCGTTCAGTAGGGAAAGCTCAGACTGTGTAGCGGTTGGTGATCGGGAGGCGGCGGTCCTTGCCGAACGCCTTGGGCGTCACCCGCACGCCCGGCGG
>JAFAUA010000277.1 GCA_019243595.1 Acidimicrobiia bacterium | reverse complement strand
GCCGACCGGATCGGCGAGTTCATGATGGCCCACATTGACGGGTTCGACTCTCTCGAGGAAGTGGCCGACGCCGTCGCCGCCTACAACCCCCACCGACGCCGTCCGACCAACCTGTCCGGCCTCAAGAAGAACGTCCGACAACGAGAGGACGGCCGGTGGTTCTGGCACTGGGACCCGGCGTTCATGGTTGGCCGCTTCGGTTCCGCCGACGAGACGCGAACATCGGTGATCCAGCCCGAGCGGCTCGAACGCGCGGCCAAGACGCTCACGATCCCAACGCTGCTTGTCCGCGGGCGGATGAGCGACCTGCTCACCGACGACGGCAGCAAGGAGTTCTTGGAGATGGTGCCCCACGCCGGGTTCGTCGAAGTTGGCGGCGCCGGGCACATGGTCGCTGGCGACCGCAACGACCTGTTCAACGACGCCATCGTCGAGTTCCTGCGCGACCTCGCGGCCTAGATATCGGGGAACGGACCCGGACCCGGGTCGCCGCCGGCGACGGCGACGAGCAGGCGCTCGATCGTCGAGTCCCAGCCCCAGTTGTGGAAGATGCAGGTGCGTTCGGTCGGGAGGCCGCTGTGGCGCAGACGCAGGATCGTGGCGTCGCCGTCGGGGACGAGCGTGACCTCGACCGTCGACGTACCGGGCGCCACGTCGACTTGTTCATCGAGGAGCGACGGGTCGGGCTCCCACCCCCACGTGAAGACGATTCGCGTCGGTGGGTCGACCTCGACGTACTCCCCGGTCGCGATGTGGCGGGAACGGCCGGTCATCCGGACCCGGAAGAGCCCGCCGGGACGGGGGTCGAGGTCGGCGTCGACGCCCTGCCAGATCCGGTAGCGATCGGGATCGGTGAAATAGGAGAAGACGATCTCGGGCGGTGCGGCGATGCGGCGCTCGACCTCGACGACCGTCATCGGCTGCGCTTCGCCTCCGCCTCGGCGAGGGCGGCGAGGCGATCGAGGTCGTCCTCCCACATCTTGGTCAGGACCGAGCGGAGCGGCCCGAGACGGGAGCGGTTGGCGCGGTAGAAGCGGGACTGGCCGTGCCGGCGGGTCTGCACGAGACCGGCCTCTTCGAGCACGCGCAGGTTTTGGGAGATTGCCGGCCAGCTCACGTCGAAGTGGCCGGCGATCTCACCCGACGACCGCTCGCGGTCCCACACCAACCGGAGGATCTCCCGGCGACGTGGGCTGGCGATGGCGCGCAGTTCGGCCTCCACGAACGGAAGCATAGCTTAGGTTTGTTCTTAATTAAGCGATAGGTTTAGAGTTGCAGCATGACTCAGTGGCACGACATCCGCACGTCCCTGGAGGACACGGTCGAGCGGTTCGCCCGGGTGCTCCACTCGGTGACGGACCCCAGCCGCCTCGCCGTCGGTCAGTGGACGGTTGCCGACACGGCCGCCCACGTGCGCGAGGTGGCAACCCTTAACTCGACGTGGGCGACTGGGGGCGTGCCGCCGTCCGAGTACCGAGAGGCCTACGAGATGGCGGCGACGGCCGCTGTCGATGAAGTGAGCGACGTCAACGCCCTGGCGCTGGCGAACGCCCCCGAGCGCGATCTGCACGCCCTCGCCCCGCTGATCCAGGAGCGGGTCGAGCTCATGCTGTATCTGACCGACCAGGCCGAGGGAAGCGAGCTCGTCTCCTGGCTGGGCGGTCTGAAGCTGCCGGTCAGCGCCGTCCTCGCCCACACGCTCTCGGAACTCCTCGTCCACGGGCGCGACATCGCGCGGGCCGACGGCAGCGCGTTCCCGATCACCGCGGATCAGGCCAGACTCGTGTTCGAGGGCTTTCTCGTGCCGCTGCTGACGGCATCGGAAGCTGCCCGCTTCGGAGGCGAGCGGTCCGAGGCCATGAAGCCTGTCACGTGCGAGCTCCGCCTCCGGGGCTGCGCGCCGGTCCTGCTCGTCGCCGACCAAGACGCGGTGGCGATCGAGGAGCCGGGGTCCAAGCCCGTCGACGTCCACGTGGCGGCCGATCCCGCCGTGATGTGGCTGCTGATGTTCAACCGGGTGAAGCCCTTCGGGCCGGCCCTGCGCGGACAGGTGCGGGTGTGGGGCCGGCGGCCGTGGCGGCTCCGGCGCCTCGTGCGCCTGCTCCAGACGCCGTGACGCCCTCTCCCTACAGTCGGGCGGGTGAACGAGGAGTTCGAGCGCTGGGCGGGGCGCGCGCCGGCTGAGGTCTGGAGCGCACCCGGGCGCGTCAATCTCATCGGGGAGCACACCGACTACAACGGCGGCTTCGTTCTCCCGTTCGCCATCGATCGCTCGACGACCGTTGCCGTGGCACCACGGAGCGACGGCCGGCTGCGGTGCCGCTCCCTGCAGGTCGCCGACGACACCGGCTGGACGAAATACGTCGACGGCGTGGTGCAGGCATTGGCCGCGGAGGCCGGCATCCACGTCGACGGCGCCGACGTGCTCGTCGAGAGCGACCTTCCGACCGGCGCCGGGCTGTCGTCGAGTGCGGCCCTCGAGGTCGCCACGGTGGCCGCCCTGGGCGCGATGGCCGGCACGGCCCTCGACGGCGCGCAGCTGGCAGCCGTCGCCTTCCGGGCTGAGACCGAGTTCGTCGGCGTCCCGGTCGGCGTGATGGACCAGACGGTCGTGGCGCGGGCCCTACCCGGCCACGTTCTCTTTCTCGATACGCGCTCGCTCGGCATCGAGCAGGTGCCGTTCGACCCCGCGGCCGAAGGCGTCAACGTCGTTGTCATCGACTCGGGCGTGCGCCACCGCGTCGGTGACGGCCGCTACGCAGAACGCCGGCGGGAGTGCGAGGCGGCCGCCGCTGCCATAGGCGTCGAGCAGCTCCGGGACGCCACGCTCAAGCAGGTCGAGGCAACCCCGATGGACGACACCCTGCGGCGGCGGGCCCGTCACGTCGTGACCGAGGACAGCCGGGTCCTGCAGACGGTCGAGCAGCTGCGGCGCGAGGCGGTGGCGGGCATCGGTGCCATCCTCCTGGCCTCACACGCCTCGCTGCGCGACGACTTCGAGGTGTCGTGCGACGCACTCGACCGCGTCGTGGAAACGGCGATGGAAAAGGGTGCCCTCGGTGCCCGGATGACCGGCGGCGGGTTCGGTGGCTCGGCCCTCGCGCTGGTCCCCGACGGCTCGCTGCCCAATGTCCTCGACGCCTTCGGCGACGCCGCGTTCGAGGTCCGGCCCGTCGGCGGTGTGCGAAGAATCGACGCGATGGGGTAATCAGCTTGCCGTGACTACCTCTCTCGTGGTGATGGCCGCCGGCGTCGGTTCGCGCTTCGGCGGCATGAAGCAGGTCGCGGGCCTCGGCCCATCCGGCGAGTCGCTGTTCGACTACGCCGTCTACGACGCCATGCAGGGCGGCCTCGACGACGTGGTGTTCGTGGTCTCGGAGGCGAGCCGGCCGGCCGTCGAGGAGCACGTCAACGGCGGGCTCGGCCGCCATGTCGAGGTTCGGTACGTCCTCCAGGACGCAGGCGGGCGCGCCAAGCCGTGGGGCACGGGCCACGCCGTGCTGACGGCGTGCGCGGAGGTGCGCGGCCCGTTCGGCGTCATCAACGCCGACGACTTCTACCGCCGGCGCTCCTTCGAGCTGCTCGGCGAAGCCCTGCGCACCGGCAACGACCACATCAACGTGGCGTTCACGTTGCGGGAGACGCTCTCGTCCCACGGCGGCGTCTCGCGCGGCTTGTGCCTCGTCGACGGCGAGTATCTGACGGCGATCCAGGAGCTCCACGACGTGCGCCAGGAGAACGGCAAGGTGCTCAACGACGAGGGCGTCGATCTCACCGGCGACGAGCCGGTCTCGATGAACCTCTGGGGTTTCCGGCCGTCGTTCTGCGAGGTGTTGACGGCCGAGTTCGACCGCTTCCGGGAGCGGGTGGGGCCCGACGACCAGAAGTCGGAGTTCCTCATCGGCGACGCCGTCGATGCCCTGGACGAGCACGGGAGCGCCCGTGTGCGGGTCGTGCGCACCCCCGAGCACTTCCTGGGCGTCACCTACAAGGACGACGTCGAGGGTGTGCGCGCCGAGCTGGCCCGGTTGGTCGCCGAAGGCGTGTATCCCTCGCCCCTCTGGGGCCGTTGAGCAGTTCTTGACGGTTGAGCAGCGCCGCTGCGGGAGCGTCCAAGGGCGCCTTGAGGTTCCAGCGCCCCCAGGGAATCGGGCAGCGGCGCACTGCTCGACCGGCGGGCATCTCTACCCGCCGGCCCGAGTCGTTAACAGTGAATTACGGCGCGGCCGAGATGGCCTCGACCAGGTCACCGACCTTGCTCTCGGAGATGTTGACGGCCAGGTCACCCTGGCTGATCA
>JAFAUA010000275.1 GCA_019243595.1 Acidimicrobiia bacterium | reverse complement strand
ATCGACGGCCATTACGGCCGTAAATCGTCACCAGAACGATGCAGTTACTTCAGTTCGACGGTGGCGCCGGCGCCCTCGAGTTGGGCCTTGGCCTTCTCGGCGTCCTCCTTGGACGCCTTCTCGAGGACGGGCTTGGGCGCGTTGTCGACCAGGTCCTTGGCTTCCTTCAGGCCCAGGCTGGTGAGGGCCCGCACCTCCTTGATGACCTGGATCTTCTTGTCGCCCGCGGCGGCGAGGATGACGTCGAACTCGTCCTGTTCCTCGGCACCGCCGCCGTCACCGCCGCCCGCAGGCGCTGCCGCACCGGGAGCCGCAACCGCGACGGGTGCCGCAGCGGTGACGCCGAACTTCTCTTCGAAATCCTTGAGCAGCTGGCTCAGCTCGAGGACCGTCATGTTGGCGATGGAATCGAGGATCTCTTCCTTGGTGGCCATTACTGCTCTCCTTCACTTTCAGAACTTTCAGAAGTCTCAGAACTGTCTTCAGCCGGTGGCTGTGCGGTCTCGTCGGGCGCCGGGCTCTCGGGCAGCTCGGCGTCGTTCGGGGCCGACTCGCCCTCGAAGTCGGGCGGGTTCTCGGTCTCGTCGGGTGCCGGGCTGACGCCGGGGTGGTCGGGGATGCTGACCTCGGCCTCCGCCTCGACCGGCGTCTCGGCTTCGGCCTCGGCTTCGGCGGGCGGGGCGTCGACGTCGACGATTCCGCCCTGCTGGTCGGCCAGCGCTCGGATCGCGTACGCGAAGTTCTGGGGCAGGGCCTTGAACAGACCGGCCATGTTCTGGAGGGGCGCCGCCATGGCCCCGGCCAGCTGGGCGAGGAGCTGCTCGCGGGACGGGAGCTCGGCGAGGGCCGATGCGTCCTTGGCCGAGAGGATCGTCTCGCCGAGGACACCACCCTTGATGACCAGGTTGGGATTGCCGCGGGCGAAGTCGCGCAGCGACTTGGCCACGGCGGCCGCATCGCCGTCGACGAAGGCGATCGCCGTGGGGCCGAGGAGCATCTCCTCGAGCTCCTGCAACCCCAGCTCGCGCACGGCGAAGCGCACGAGCGTGTTCTTGTAGATCTTGTACTGGCCGCCGGCCGCCCGCAGCGAGCGGCGCAGGTCAGCCAGCTCGGTGACGTTCAGCCCTCGGTACTCGGTGAGGATGGCGCCGTCGGACGCCGACAGCTTCTCACGTACCTCGTTGACGACGGCGACCTTCTCAGGTCGGGGATTTTCCATACATGCACCTCGTCGGGCGGATCCTGACGGATCCATTAAGCGCCACAGTCACATTTCGACTGCTAAGCGCGCCGGATGTCTCTGGCGGTCTTGGTTGTGTGGCTACAGGTTAGCTAGCTGCGCCTGCGGTCTCTTCTTCGAGGCCGCGCAGACGGGCGGGGTCGACCTTGACGCCCGGGCCCATCGTCGACGACACCGTCATGTTCTTGATGTAGCGGCCCTTGGCCGAGGCCGGCTTGGCCCGGTTGAGCTCGTCGACGACAGCCCGCAGATTCGCCATCAGCGCGTTCTTGTCGAAGCTGGCCTTGCCGATCGGCACGTGCACGTTGCCGTAGCGGTCGGTGCGGTATTCGACCCGGCCACCCTTGAACTCCTGGACGGCCTTGGCCACGTCGGCGGTAACCGTGCCGGTCTTGGGGTTCGGCATCAGCCCACGCGGCCCGAGCACGCGACCCAGCTTGCCGACCTGGCCCATCTGGTCGGGCGTGGCGATGGCGACGTCGAAGTCCATCATCCCGCCCTGCACCTGCTCGACCAGGTCGTCGGCACCGACGATGTCGGCACCTGCGTCCCGGGCCTCTTGGGCGGCGGGACCGGCGGCGAACACGGCGACACGCACCGGCTTGCCCGTGCCCGACGGCAGGGAGACCGTGCCACGGACCATCTGGTCGGCCTTGCGGGGGTCGACCCCGAGACGGGTGGCCAGCTCGACGCTCTCGTCGAACTTGGCCTTGGCGTTGTCCTTGACGAGGTCGATGGCCTCGGCCGGGCCGTAGAGCTGCTCGCGGTCGAAGGTGCGCAGGGCGTCGGCGTAGCGCTTGGAAGTTGCCATCAGCTGACCTTGATCCCCATCGATCGGGCGGTGCCCGCCACCTGCTTCTTGGCCGCGTCGATGTCGTTGGCGTTGAGGTCGGGCATCTTGGTCTCTGCGATCTTGGTCAGCTGGGCGTCGGTGATCGTGCCCACCTGCTCCCGCCCCGTCGTCTGGGCACCCTTGTCCAGGCCAGCGGCATCACGCAGGAGCACCGCCGTCGGCGGGGTCTTGGTGATGAACGTGAATGACCGGTCCTCGAAGATCGTGATCTCGACGGGGATGATCGTGCCCCGCTGGCTCTCGGTCTGGGCGTTGTACATCTTGGTGAAGTCCATGATGTTCACGCCGTGGGGGCCGAGCGCCGTGCCGACGGGCGGCGCGGGCGTGGCCTGACCGGCCGGAATCTGGATCTTGACGATGGCGGCGACGCGCTTCTTCGCCATTTGACGTTCCCTCTCTCCTACAGCTTCGCGACCTGGCTGAACTCGAGCTCGACGGGCGTCTCCCGCCCGAAGATGTTCACGAGCACCTTGAGCTTCAGCTGGTCTTCGTTGATCTCGGCGATCTGGCCGGTGAAGTCGGCGAACGGACCCTCGCGGACCCGTACGCTCTCGCCCGCCTCGTACTCGAGGCGCGGCCGGCTCTTCTTCTGGGGCTCGAGGCCCTCGACCTTCACCTGGAGGATGTTCTCGACCTCGGCGCGCGAGAGCGGCGTGGGCTTGGCGCCCAGACCGACGAACCCCGTGACGCCGGGCGTGTTGCGCACCACCCGCCACGAGTCGTCGTCGAGCTCGCAGCGCACGAGCAGGTAGCCGGGGAAGACCTTCTTGGGGACGAGGACCTTCTTGCCGGCCTTGAACTCGATGACGTCCTCCATGGGGATGACGACCTCGAAGATGCGGTCCTCCATGTTCATCGAGGCGATGCGGCTCTCGAGGTTGGACTTCACCTTGTTCTCGTAGCCGGCGTAGCTGTGGATCACGTACCACGAGCCGGGCCGGTCGTACGGGCTCTCGACGATGCGGACGACACCATCCTCGTCGTCGTCGTCCTCGTCACCCTCTTCGAACAGCTCGTCCTCGGTGATGACGTCGACGCCGGCCGCGGCCTCCTCGACCGGATCCGGCGTCAGCTGGCCGGTCTCGGGCGCCTCACCCGCCACGTCGGGAAGCGGGTCCGGGACGTCGGGGGTGACGTCGGCCTCTTCGGGCGCGACCGTTTCGACCTCGACCGGCTCCTCGGGGATCGGTTCGGGGTCGGCGACGCCTCGCGGCGAGAAATCGGGGCCGAAATCAGTCACTGGTTACTTCTTGAAGAGGAAGAAGGTGAACTTCCCGAAGACGTAGTCGAGCCCGAAGATCAGCCCGATGAGAATGACCAGCACGACGAACACGATCACCGAGTAATTGATGACCTCTTCGCGGTTGGGCCAGGCGACCTTGCGCAGCTCGGCCCGGACCTGGTTGAAGAACTGGGTGGGGGTGGTGCGCTTCTCGACGGGCCGCTGCTGGGGACGCGGCCGCTCGCGTCGCTGGGCGACAGGCGCGCCGTCGGCGCCGACCTGGCCCTGGCGCTGCATCATGCGCTTGGTTTGTCTGTTCACGGCAACCTCGGCACCCTACGGAGACGGGAGAGCAGGGCAGGAGGGACTCGAACCCCCAACCGCCGGTTTTGGAGACCGGTGCTCTGCCAAATTGAGCTACTGCCCTTTGGGGGTTGGGCCCCTGTGGAATGTGTGAACTGAGGATAGTTCAGGCAGCGCGAAGTCGCCGTCGGCCGTAGAGCATGGCGCCTGCTGCGCCTGCCGCGGCCGTGGCGGCGATGGCGCCGGCGTAGGCCACGCGGCGCTTGGTCAGTAGCGACCTGAGCGCCCGGCGCTCCCCGGCCTCCTCGACCTTGGCGAGGATGTCGGCGAGCAGGCCGGGCGCAGGCTCGAGGACCTCGGTGCGCAGCTGGTGCATGGCCCGCAGGACCTTGCGGTACTGGGCCAGCTCGGCCTGGCAACGCACGCAGGTGTCGACGTGGCGGCGCAGGGCGAGGTCGGCCGTCGCAGCTCCGTCGACGATCTCGGGCAGGGCCTCGGAAACCTCCTCACACTGCACGGGCGCTCTCCTCCTCTGACTTCGGGAACAGCCGCTCCCGGAGGCGACGGCGAGCCCGGTGGAGCCGGACCTTGGCCGCCGCCTCGGTGATGCCGAGCTCGTCGGCGATGGCCTGGTGGGGCAGGTCGTACATGTCCCGGAGGACGACGACCGCCCGGAGCCTGGGCGGAAGTTCCTCGAGGGCGTCGTTGAGCCGTGCTCGCAGGAGCTCGGCGTCGCCCGCCGCCTCGGGGTCGTGCTCGGGCCGGGTGTCGGCCAGCGGGGCCTCGTCCTCGAGCTCCTCGTGGCGGTGCTTCTTGCCCTTGGTCAGCGCCGTGCTCGCGCAGTTGGCGGTGATCCGGTACATCCAGGTGGAGAACTGGGCGTCCCCCCGGAAGCGCTTGAGCCCCTTGTAGGCCCGTAGATACGCCTCCTGCACCACGTCTCTCGCGTCTTCCTCGTTCCCGGTGAGCCGGTAGGCGAGGGCGTACACGTCGGTGTACGTCGCCCGCACCAGCTCCTCGAAGGCTCGGCTGTCACCCGCCGTGGCGGCGGCCACCAGCTCTGCCTGGTCCATGCCCTCCTTGGACCCGGACGGAGGCGACGTGGTTACCGCGTCTCCTTGTGGACCGTGTGCTGGCGGTCCCAGCGGCAGTACTTCTTCATCTCGATCCGCTCACGGTCGTTCTGCTTGTTCTTCATGGTGATGTAGTTGCGCCGCTTGCAGACCTCGCAGGCCAGCGTGACCTTCACCCTTTTGTCGCTTCGGGCCATCTGTTGCTCCTACTTGATGATCTTGGTGACTCGGCCGGCGCCGACGGTGCGGCCACCCTCACGGATGGCGAAGCGCAGGCCCTCGTCCATGGCGATGGGCTGGATGAGCTCCACCTTCATGGAGGTGTTGTCGCCGGGCATGATCATCTCGGTGCC
>JAFAUA010000212.1 GCA_019243595.1 Acidimicrobiia bacterium | reverse complement strand
CCCACAACCGGCGACAAGCCAGCGGACCGCTCGGCGCACTGCGTCTTCGAGGCCGTGACGGATCACGAGTGCAGGAAGGGTGACCAGCAGCGCCAGCGCGAGCACCGAGAAATATGTGCCGACGTTGGCGAGCGCAGCGACCGAAATGGCGAGTGCGTAGCCCAGTGGAACACTCCCAACCGGCGCCTCGACGACGACGAGAAGTGTGGCCCCGACCAGTACGCCGACGGCGGCGACGACGAGGCCGTCGATGCCCTTGATGTCGCCGAGCAGTACCAGCGCGCCTGCGACCATCAGGAGCAGTTCGGCCGCGATGCGCCGCTCGGGCGGGTCGACGCCGCGGATGACGAGCTTCACGACCCCACCTGTGGCGGGATGATGTCTCCAAGCCCGGCCGAGCCCACGCCAACAACAGGCGGCGGCACTTCGAATTCAACCGCGCCCTCTTCGTAGCCGAGCCCGTAGTGCTCGTTGCGCTTCTCGATCGCCCTGATCAGCGCTTCGACGCACTTAGGGTTGAACTGCGTCCCCGCCTTGCTGAGCAACTCTGCGAATGCAACGTCCTGGGGAAGCGCGCGTCGGTATGAGCGCGTCGACGTCATGGCGTCGAAAGCATCGGCGACAGCAACGATGTGCGCCTCTTGCACGAGCCTGCTCTGCTCTCGCTCCGCCTCGCCGGCGTCGTAATGCGCATGCTGGTCAGACGCCGTGCCGACCATCGAGCGCATGAAGTCAACGCGTGTGAGGATGTCGACGCACACCTGGTTATGGCGCTGAACGACCGAATACTCGGCTTCGGTCAATCTGCCCGGCTTGTTGAGGATCCGCCGTGGCACGGCCAGTTTGCCGACGTCGTGGAGCAACGCTGCATAGCGCAGGTGCTCCATGTGCGGCCCAGACAGACGGAGTTCCTCGCCGATATAAAGCGCGTACTTCGCCACGCGTTCCGTGTGTCCTGCGGTGTATCGGTCCTTCGCTTCGATCGCGCGGATGAAGACCTTCACCGTGGCCTCGTGTGCCTCACGCAACTCGAGGAATGACGCGAACACCTTTCGCGTGATGATCGCGGGGATGACGAGTAGCGGCACCGTTATGGCGCCCAGCGAGCTGTACAGCCACCCCACAAACACGCCGAGCAGGCCGAACGCGAGATAGTTCGGAAGGACAGGCCGCATATCCGCCCACACCTGTCGCGGACGCGTGCCGTAATTGAGCACAACCTGGGCGATCACTGACGACGCATTGACTGTTGCGAAGGCGGCGATCGCGGCAACGAATGCGGCTAGGCGGCTGACGTCAGTTAATGCCCCGTATACCGCCGCCGCCGCTGCTGAGGCGAGCAAATACTGACCCCAGTTGAAGGCCACCGTCGTATAGCGGCGGTGCCGGAGCAAGTCCAGAACAAAGCCAGCGGTGGATCCAACGATCGCGGCGCCGATGAGTGCACCGTGATTGCCGAAGGCCGCGATCGCGGCCATGACCACCATGAAGCTGGGACTGACACTGGGCGATGAGGGCAGGAGAATCGAGGAGTTCTCCGCCACGAGCATTAGGGCGGTGAAGACGAGCAACGGACCGAGGTCCGGAAACCGCGCCCCGCCGACGAACAGGAGAGCAAGGGCGGCGGCGCCTAAGGCACCACAAAGGACTTCGTACCACCAGCCAGGCAGAACGACGATCTTGGGCCGAAGTCGCACCTCTGTTCCGTTCTACATCCGAAAGAAGAGGAAGTCGAAAGAACGCATCGGCACGTTCGGGTCATGACTGGATTAACGACCGCCGAAACCAGCGCCGCCGGCCAGAACGACCGTCAGCAGGCTCGCGAAAACGCCGAGGACCTTACGCATAGTGGAAGCACGCCTCCTTGAGTGTGTGCCTCCCCTGCTTTCGCTACATGCGCAGGAGGGTTACCGCTCCGCTCAAGGATGGATAAGGCGATGCGTCCTGCCGGCCTCCTCTTCTCTTCGGTTGTCAACGTCCGGATTGGGCATGACGTGCGATAGCCCGTTTTGGAACTTCACGCCGAAAAACCCCGCCCAGCGTTGTCGGGTTCGCTCCGAATACACCTCGAAACCCCCCCGACGGCTGTCAATTGTGTCTGTGGACGTGCGCTCGTGAAATAGGTCGCAGGGACCATTTACGGGTCGCCACGAATGACCATCGAAGGACCATTGACACTGGCGTGGCATCGTGTGGCGTGGGAGCGCGGAGGGCGCGGAGGACCCGCACGGGGCGTTGCGGAACCCTGGACCAGCACATGTGCCAGCAGCTGACGCTGTGGCTATCCTCCGCCGACGTGGAGGACACCGAGCTCGCCCACATCGAAAAGGAGCTCTGCCGCTTGCCGGAGGTAAACGCGGCGCGCATTGTCGCGGACGACATCGGCCGGCCCCGGGAGCTGCACATCCTGGCCAGCGCCGACAAGAGCCCCAAGCAGATCGCTCGCGACGTGCAGTCGGTCGCCATGGCCAGCTTCGGGATGGAGATCGATCACCGGATCATCTCCGTTGTCCAACTTGACCGAAGCCACCTCGAACCGGTCGTGGCGCCCGTCGGTCAGGCGCGCGTCTCTATTGGGGCTATTTCGTCCGAGCAACGGGGCATGCGCAATCACGCCCGAGTCACCCTGCGACGGGGCGACGACGAGTCCGTCGGACTGGCCGAAGGGTCCATCGCCGAGTCGTCACGGAACCGGGCCGTCGCCCAGGCCACCTTGGAGGCGTTGCGCCACATCGTCCCAAGCGCCGAGAGCGCCGATGTGGAGATGGCGGTCCTCGTGCCCCTCGGGAGCAGAGAAGTCGCCGTCGTGACGCTCGTCTTCGTCGTGCCCCCGCACGAGGAGATCGTCTCCGGCTCTGCGATCGTGCGCGGCGGCAACGAGCCCGAGGCTCTGGCCCGGGCCGTACTCGACGCCAGCAACCGGCGCCTCCAGGCGCCCGTCTAATCCCGCTGACGAGGCCGACCGCCGCCTTCGTCTCCTTCCGCCTCGGCGGGCGCGACGGCGTCTCGATCGAGGCCGCGAAGTGGGCAGCCGTCCTGGGCGAGTTCGGGTTCGACATCGTGACGGTCGCCGCCGACGGGCCCGTCGACCGCCGCATCCAAGGCCTCGGCATCGACGACGACAACGGGCCCGACATCGTCGACCTGCGCACGGCGCTGGGCGACGTCGATCTCGTCGTAGCCGAGAACATCTGCTCGCTCCCGATGAACCTGGCCGCAACCGGGGCCGTCAGCAACGTCCTCACCGGTCGGCCGGCGGTCCTTCACCACCACGACCTGCCGTGGCAGCGCGAACGCTTCGCCCACCTCGACGACCTTCCGGCCGACGACCGCTCGTGGGTCCACGTGACGACGACCGAGCTGAGCGCGCAAGAGCTGCACTCAAAACGCGGCATCTGCGCGACCGTGGTGCACAATGCCTTTGACGTGGACGCCTCCGGCGGCAACCGCTACCGCGCGCGCAGCACGATGGCGATCGACCCCGGCGAGCGTGTGCTGCTGCAGCCGACGCGCGCCCTGCCGCGCAAGAACGTTCGCACTGGCATCGCCCTGGCAGAAGCGGTCGGCGCCACCTACTGGCTCACGGGCGCCGCGGAAGAGGACTACGGCGAAGAGCTGGCGCTTCTGCTCGACAACGCGCACACGCGCACGATCCACGGCAATCCCGGTCTGGAACCCGCCGACATCTACGCGGCAGCCGACGCCGTCGTCCTGCCGTCGACATGGGAGGGCTTCGGCAACCCGACCATCGAGTCGGCGATCTT
>JAFAUA010000162.1 GCA_019243595.1 Acidimicrobiia bacterium | reverse complement strand
CGACTCCTCGTCGTCGACAAGCGCTGGTCCCCCGAGAAGTACGAGCAGTGGCTCGCGGCGACTCTCGTCCAACAGCTGACGTGATGTTGTGAGACTGGGGCAGTAGAACCGTCGCCGGTGCGCGTCGTCTTCACCTGCATTCCCCAGACGGGCCACATCACGCCGCTGATGCCGCTGGCCGAGGCGTTGGTCGCCCTGGGCGACGACGTGGTCTTCGCGAGCGGGCCCGACGCTGAGGGTCCTGCGGTGTCGCGCGGTCTCGCCTTTCGTGAGGTCACACCGGCGTTTGGCGAGTGGTACGAGATGTTGCGGAAGCGCACACGAGGCCTTCCCGGCGACGGTCTCGCGCCCGAGCGGCTCGAGGGGTACTTCCTGCCGAGGCTGTTCGGCGAGGTCGGCATGGCGCTCACGGTCGACGGCCTGCTCGAGCTCTGTCGGGAGCTCACACCCGATCTGTTGGTCTTCGACCCGGTCATGTACGCGGCGCCGCTTGTCGGCGATCTCACTGGCGTACCGATCGCCCTGCATACGGTCGGTCCCCTCGACGAACCTGCGGTGCTGGACCTGGTGGGTGACGCCGTCAGCCCGATCTGGCGCGAGTTCGGACGTGACCTCCCCCCGTCAGCCGGTGTCTTCAACGGCAGGACGCTCGCCATCTGCCCGCCGTCAATGGATCCCTCAGCCGCCTCCATTCCCCGAGTCCAACCGTTGCGGCCGACTCCCCTGCCGACGTCTTCGCCTCAAACACGTGATCCGGTCGTGTACGTCACGCTGGGAACGTTCTCCAACAACCCCAACGTCTTCCGTCTGATCCTTCATGCGCTGGCCGACGAGCCGGTGAGCGTGGTCGCCACGATCGGGACAGACAACGATCCCGAAGCCCTCGGCCCGCTGCCGGCGAACGCCCGCGTGGATCGCTTCATCCCGCAGGCAGACCTTCTCCCCCAATGCGCTGCTGTGATCCACCACGCAGGCGCGGGGACGACGTTCGGCGTCCTCGCCCACGGCGTCCCTTCGGTCGCACTCTCCCAGAGCGCCGACAACTTCACGATCGCCGGCCGCCTGACCACCGCCGGCGCGTCGGTCACGCTGATGCCCGACGACGTGACAAGCGATGCCATCGTGGCCGCCCTCCGTCGCGTTCTAACCGAGCCGTCCTACCGGCAAGCGGCCGAGCGCCTGGCAGAAGAGATCGCCGCCACGCCATCTCCAGCCGACGTCGCCGCGTCCCTACGAGCCGAGTCCTCCTAGCTCCGCGTGTGGTTGGTGTCGCCTGACGGCATGTCGCCCTGACGGCACCTACTGCGCGGAGAGCTGGCCGCGGCGGCCGCGCGGCCGCGGGCGCTGCGCCGCTAGTTGCGGGCTCGGGCTCGTTCGCTGAGGCGGGCGGCGTAGGCGGCGGCTTGGCTGCGGCGGTGCATGCCGAGCTTGGCCAGCAGGTTGGAGACGTAGTACTTGACCGTCTTCTCGGCCAGGCCCAGCTCGAGGGCAATCTCCTTGTTGGTCTTGCCGTCGGCGATGAGCTCGAGGATGTTGCTCTCTTGGGGCGTCAAAGGCCTCCGGTTGGCCTTCTCGCTCGACATCGGTGCCCGGATGCGGTCGAGCACGCTGGCGGTCATCGCCGGGTCGATAAGGCTCTCCCCCGCCGCCACCCGCCGGATGGCGGTGAGTAGGTCGTTGACCGGGATCTCCTTCAGGAGATAGCCACTGGCTCCGGCCATGATCGAGTCGAACAGGGCCTCGTCGCCCGGGTAGCTGGTGAGCATCAGGCACCGGGTCTCCGGATGGGCAGCACGCACATCGCGGCACACGCTGATCCCGTCGGCCTCGTCGGGCCCCAGACGGACGTCGACGACGGCGACGTCGGGTTCGGCCTGAGCCATGCCCTCCACGGCCTCGGCGGCGCTGGCCGCCTCACCCACGAACTGCAGGCCGTCCTCGGCCGCGACGGCATCGCGCAGCCCCATGCGCACGAGCTCGTGATCGTCGACGAGGAATACCCGAATCGCCATTGGCTCCATCTTGGGGTCTAGGCGCGTCATCGTCACGCGAAAGGGGACCTGCGGAGCAGAAGTCGGGACCAAAGTCCCGTTCGGGACACCGTCATTCGAACTGGCCTCCCCTCACGACCGGACCCGCACGGCGCCCCACGAAATGCCCACAGCGCTCAACAGGGCCACCGTGAGGGCGATGAGAGGCCACGACGCCTTCCGCTCACCCGAACCCGTGGCGAAGGAGATCGTCACCGTGTGGCGGCCGGGAGGGAGGGGCAGGGTGAATCCGCCGTCGGGATTCGCCTGTGAGGCCCCGTCGACGGGCCTCCTGTCGACCACGGCAAACACCGGCGCCCGCGAGTCGTACTTGAGTGTCATCGACGTACCAGTCACCGACGCCGTGGCGAGCTCGCCGGTGAAACGAACGAGCCCTGGCCCCGAACGAGAGCCGGTCGACCACTGCAGGAGATGCGTTCCCGTGGGGACGACAGCGACGCCCGCGCCCGCGGGCCAGCGCTTGCCATCAACGAGTAGTCGGCGGTAGCGCGGGCCACCCGGTGCGAAGACGTTGACCGTCCAGGGCGTCTGGATCCCGTTGTCGAGCGTCGCCGCCGATCCGGCGACGGCAGACGCCACGTGAGCCATGTCGTCGGCGCCGACGGTGCCCGCCGAGTACAGGGCGACGTACCCGGCAACGCGCGCCGCCGACGACATCGCCAGGTCGAGCTCGGCCCCGGTCATGGCGGACGTCGGATAACCGGCTTCCCGATCGACGACGTTCACATCGGGGTACGCAAACCCCGGCGGCATCAGCGACTGCAGCTGGGGAACGAGCGCGTCGTAGCGCAGCGGTCCCTGCGTCCACAGCACGAAGGGATCCTCGACCTGTAGCGCCGCCCCGTTCTCGCGCGCCACCTGGGCCAGGGCGTCGATGTCGCTGCCGACCTGCTCGCCGAAAGCGGGATCCAGCTTGTTGTCGACGACGGTCATCTTGAAGTCGAGCTGCTTGGCGTGGGGCAGACCGTTGAGAACCTGCAGCAGCTTGCGGTTGAGGTCGGTGACCAGGCGCGTGCGGAACGCCGTGAACCCAGCGGGGTCGGCAGAAGGCTTGTGCCCGAACTGGGCCAGCGCCGAGGGATGGAACGGCGTGTAGTTCTTGGGATCGATCGGCGGCTCGAAGTAGAGCTCGGCGACGTCGACACCGTCGAAGGCGAAGCCCGACACGACATGCGTGTAGACGGGCTGCGCCAGCTGGAAGCAGTTCGGATCCTCGAGGGCGATGAGCTTCCGCCAGTCGCCGATGGCGTCCTTGCCCGCCGCGTTCTTCTCCCGGCACTCGGGATGGTCGAGCCAGAACCGTTCACTGACGAACGGCGGTTCCAGCCACGCATAGACGAGAATCCCGCGTGCGTGCAGGGCGTCGATTAGGGCCTGGTAGTCGAAGTTGAACTTGGGGTCCCGGTTGTCGCCGTTCCAACCGGCGACGTGCACGGCGCGTGCACCCGCCAGCCGGCGGGCGAGCTCGGCGGGCGCGGCGCTCACCCCGTTGTGCAAGCTCCCGGGATCGAGATACACGTCGGCACCCGTGCGAGTCGGGCCCCAATCTGCGCCGGTGAACGACGACGCCAGGCGCCCGATGCCGGGCAGCAGCTCGTGGCCGTCGCGCCCTTCTCCGAACGGGTCGACGCCAAGGGCAAGCACGCGCCCGCTTCCCAGGTCTCGGTAGCCGGCGATGACGGCGTCTGCGTCCCCGGTTGCCACCGGGAGCACCGTCGCGCCCTCGAGCGGGCGCATCGACAGCGGAAACGCCCAGCGGGCGGGCCCGGTGAGGCCCTGCATCGTCGCCGAAGTGACCGTGCGGGCCGGGGTCCGTCCCACGCCGACCGCGTCGAGCACGGCGTCGTTCGGCGACACGACGCGCTCTCCCCTTGCGACCGCCTGTTTCAACTGGTCGAGCTGTGCGCTCGACAGCTTCGTGTCGCCCGTGATCACCGCGGCTGGGCGCTTCACCGCCTCGGCGAATGTCCCCTCGCGCGCCGCGGCACCGCTGGCGCGCAGGAACCGGACCCAGCTGGCGGCGTCGGGTGCGGCGACGACGACGAGCGGGGTCTCGAGGCGACCCGTGGCCGAGCTCCGTGGCTGTGCGCTCGCGGGCCCCAATGCGGCCGCCCACGCGAGCGCCAGCGCCAGCGCGATGGCGGCGATGACCCGCACGGGTGGCTCTACTTGAAGCCCTTGGAGATGTTGATGATTGCGGGCCCGATGACGACCACGAAGAGAGCCGGGAAGATGCAGAACACCATCGGGAAGAGCATCTTCACGGGCGCCTTCAAAGCCTGCTCTTGGGCCAGCTGACGACGCTTGATGCGCATCTCGTCGGCTTGGGCCCGCAGCACACGGCCGATGGAGACACCGAACGTGTCGGCCTGCAGGATGGCGAGGACGAACGACCGGACCTCGGGGACGTCAATGCGCTCGTCCATGGCGCGCATGGCGTCGGCCCGGCTTGCGCCCGCCCGCACCTCACCCAGCATGCGCGCGAACTCCTCGGAGAGCGGCCCGGGAACAGCGGCGATCGTGCGGTCGAGGGCCTGTTCGAAGCCGAGGCCGGCCTCGACGCTGATCGTCAGCAGGTCGAGGATGTCGGGGAGCCGCACCTGGATCTCGTGCTGGCGCTCGGCGACCTTGCGGTTCAGGATGGCGTCGGGGCCCAGGATCGACCCGAGCGTCAGGAGCACGAAGACGCCCAAGCGGCTCGAGTTACCCAGGGTGCTCAGAAGCCCGAAGGCAAGGAACGCCCACACGGGGATCAGCGCCAGCGTCACCACGCGTATGGCGAGGAAGCGGTCGAGGTTCTCGGGCGTGAAGTTGCCGGCGAGTGTCAACTTGCGGCGGATGCCGTCGACGTAGCCGACAGGCGTCAGGCGACGCCCGATGCCGGTGAACCAGTTGACGACGGGCACGACCGCACGCTGGCGGAGCGGGTCGAGCAGCTCCCGGTCGCGCTCGTTCTCGATCTCGTAGCCGCCCAGTTGGCGGAGCGACTCGCGAATCGTGGCCTTTTCCTCTGCCGACCCCACGACGGCGTAGACAGCGAGGCAGATCGACAGAAAGACAGCGATGAAAGTGAGGAGAAGCATGCTCAGTCCCTAGATGTCGATCTCGATGGTCTTCTTCATCCACCAGAAGCCGACCCCGGCCATGATGCCGGCGCCGATGAGGAGGGTCTGGCCGAACCCGTCGTGCAGCAAGACGTTCATGTACTCGCGGTTCATGCTGTACATCACGAGGCCAAGCCCGATCGGGAGCAAGCCGACGATGATGGCGCTGATGCGGCCTTCAGCGGTGAGGGCCTTCACCTCACGGCGCAGGCGCTCGCGGGCGATCATCGTCTCGGCGACCGTCGAAAGGAGCTCGGCCAGG
>JAFAUA010000102.1 GCA_019243595.1 Acidimicrobiia bacterium | reverse complement strand
GGATGCTCATCTCGACTGACCCGCCCGAGCACACCCGCATCCGGCGTCTGCTCTCCCGGGCGTTCACCCCCCGGGCCATCACGCAGCTCGAACCTCGTCTTCGCGAGGTACTGCAGGACATGGTCGACGATCTGCGCTCCAAAGCTCGGGCGGGCGACGCCGACCTCGTGCACGACCTGGCGGCGCCCTTTCCCGTCGTCGTGATCGCCGAGCTGCTCGACATCCCGGCCGACCGGCGCGCCGATTTCCGACGCTGGTCCGACGCGATGAGCGGTGGCTTGAGCGGCGACACCGAAATCAGTGAGCTCGCCGAGGCCGGTCTGCAGCTTTTCGAGTTCATGGCCGACGTCGTCGAGAAGCGCACGGCTGAACCGGGCAACGATCTGATCAGCCGCCTCGTTGCGGGCGCCGAGGAGGACGACGACGACCCGTTGACGTTGGAGGAGATCACCCTGATCGCCATCCTCCTGCTGATCGCCGGCAACGAGACCACGTCGGATCTCCTTGGCAATGCCTTCAACGCGTTCGCCACGTTTCCCGACCAGCAGGAGGCGGTGTGGTCGGACCCCACAACGGTCCCCAATGCCGTCGAAGAGGTGCTCCGCTGGGATGGCTCGGTGCAGGCGATGCTCCGAGGAACGTCGGGACCCTTCACTGTGTCGGGTGTCGAAGTGCCCGCGGATGCCGTCGTCATGATGTGCTTCGGCGGCGCCAACCGTGATCCCAGGAAGTTCCCGGACCCCGACCGATTCGATGTGACTCGAGGGTCGACCGACCACCTCACGTTCGGCCACGGCATCCATTTCTGTCTGGGCAACGCCTTGGCCCGCAACGAGGCACGTCTGGCGCTCAACGCATTGATCGACGCCGGTATCGAGATCAAGCCGTCGCCCGCCGCCACTCGAATCCCGGGGGTGCTCCTCCGAGGCTTCAGCTCGTTCCCGCTCGTTCAATAACCACGACCCGCAGGGGGAAGTCGTATGAAGAACCTGTTCAGCTACGAAGGGAAGCGCTGTCTGTTCGTCGGCTGCGCGACTGGCATGGGGGCCGCGGCGGCGAAGGCCGTTCAGCTGCTCGGGGGCGAGGCGCACGGTGTCGACTACCGCGAGCCCGACTACAAGCTGGCGAGCTTCACGAGTTGCGACCTGCGCGACGAGTCACAGGTCGATTCGATGCTGGGGTCGCTCGAAGCTCCCTTCCACGCGGTGTTCTACTGCGCGGGCCTACCGCCGACGTACTCCGCGCTCGACAACGTGAAGGTCAACATCAGCGCCCTGCGCAAGGTCGCGGAGGGTGTGCATCCGCTCGTCCCCCGCGGCGGCGCAATGGCGTTCATCGCCTCGATGGGCGGTATGCAGTTCATGGACAACCTGGACGTGCTCAACGACTTCCTCAGCACCGACGGCAGCTTCGCGGCCGCTGAAGCGTGGTGCGAGGCCCACGCCGACAACGTGAACGAGGGCTACGGATTCTCCAAGCAGGCCGCGATCCTCTACACGATCAACCGCGCCCTGGCCGTCGTCGGCGACGGCGTGCGGGTCAACTGCATCAGCCCCGGCTCCACCGACACCCCGATGATGCCGGAGTTCGAGAAGTTCGCCCCGCCCGAGATGATTAAGGCGTTCTACGGGCCGTTGGACCGGGCGGCGCAGCCCGAGGAGATGGGGTGGCCGCTGGTGTTCTTGAACAGCGACGCCGCCACCTTCATCACGGGATTGAACCTCATCATCGACGGTGGCTTCGCCGCCGGGATGGCGACGGGCCTCATCGACCTCAACGAGATTCTCTCGGGGCTCGCCGAAGCAACCTGATGGGAAGCCTCGATGGCAAGGTCGCCATCGTCACCGGCGGGGCCGGCGGCATCGGGGCCGGGACGTCCCGCTACCTCGCCGACCACGGCGCTGCGGTGGTCGTGGCCGATCTGCCCGATCGGGCGCCGCGGGACCTTGCCGCCGAACTGGCGAACGCCGGCCACCAGGCCTGCGCCGTGGAGGTCGACATCACCGATGAGGCGCAGGTCGCGGCCATGGCGAAGGCCGCCATCGACGCCTTCGGCCGCATCGACGGACTCCATGCCAACGCGGCCGCCACCCATCTCGTCCGCCGCGACGGGGACCTCATGGACCTCGAACGGAGCGTGTTCGAGCACGCCTTCCAGGTCAACGTGATTGGAACGTGGCTGTGCTGCAAGGCGGTGATCCCGACGATGGTCGACCAGGGGGGCGGTTCAATCGTGGCCACGTCGTCGATGGCGGCCACCCACGCCGGTTTTGACAAAACCGCCTACGGGACCACCAAGGCCAGCGTCGCCGCCCTGATGCGGACAGTCGCGACCCAGTACGGCAAGAGAGGCATCCGGGCGAACACGATCCTTCCCGGCCTGATCCTCCACGACCAAGGCACGAACTTGATGCCCAGCGCCGTGAAGCAGAACGTTCTCGACCAGGTGCTCACGCCCGACCTCGGCGTGGGTCGGGACATCGCGTCCCTCGTCGCGTATTTGTTCAGTGACGACGCTCGCTATCTCCAGGGTCAGGAGTTCGCGGTCAACGGCGGCATGACCGTCCACTCGCCCGGACTCGCCGGGCGCGCGAACCACGCGCCCTAGGCGAGTGGAAGCCTGCGGTAGCAGACTCTGTTAAGTCCACTGCCTTAGAACTAGGGTCTCGCACAGAACGCGTCTCGAGGGAGCTGCCATGTCCGACTACAAGTTCGTTCTCTACGAGCCGATCGACGACGGAGGGATCGTGCGCATCATGCTGAACCGGCCAGATGCTCGCAACGCTCAGAACCGCGGCATGTTGGTCGAGCTCAACGACGCGTTCTTGCGCGCCGAGGCAGACGACGACGTTCGGGTCGTCATCCTCGGCGGAAGCGGGCCCATGTTCTCGTCCGGACACGACGTGGGCTCGAAGGTGACCATGGCGGAGATGACGCCTGGGCCCACCCTCCATCCCACCCGGGCGATGAATGGCGGGACGCGCGACGGGGCCGAGAAGCTCATGCTGCAGGAGTGGCACTACTTCTTCGACAACACCCGCCGCTGGCGGAATCTCCGCAAGATCACGATCGGCGAGGCACACGGCGACGTGTACGCCGCCGGACTGATGCTGCTCTGGGCCTGCGACCTCATTGTGTGTGACGACAACACACGTTTCGCCGACGTGGTGGGCACCCGACTCGGCATGTGCGGTCTCGAATACTTCGCCCACCCGTGGGAGTTCGGTCCGCGGAAGGCGAAGGAGCTCCTGCTCACCGGTGACGCCCTCGATGCGGACGAGGCCCACCGGCTCGGCATGGTCAGCAAGGTGTTCCCATCCGACGAACGCTCCGAGCGCACCCTCGAGTTCGCCCGACGGATCGCAGATCTGCCAACGATGACCGCGCTTCTCATCAAGGAGTCGGTCAACCAGTCGGTTGACAACATGGGCTTCTACAACGCGCTGAACGCGTGTTTCTCGGTCCACGAGTTGAATCACTCGCACTGGGCTCAGGTTCACGACAACAGATGGCCGGTGGCGCTCGAAGAGGACGGCATCCCGAACTGGAAGTCGGCGCCGCCGATTGTCGACGCAGTCAAGGACAAGGCACGCGCAGACCACTGATCACAGAGGCGGACCTAGGACGTCGAGGTCTGCGCAGGTCGGCCACCGTGTCGAGGTCGCCTGGGTCGCCGCCACACGGGACCCGACGACGAGGTCCGGGCGTTCTCGTATCACCGCACGGACTCGTGTACGGCCCACCCGGAACCACGGAGGAGTGCCGGTCAGCTCCCAGCGTCGGCGGCTACGAGGAGCAGGCTGACGAAATAGTCGATCATCTCGTCGACGCTGGCTTCGAGGCCGCCATCGAGCCATTCGATCAGCACGTTCTGGATGGCGCCGACGAGCGATAGCGCCCCCATCGTGAGGAGCTGCTCGGGCATGTCGGGTAGGTGGGGCGTCGCCGTTGCCGCGACGAGATCCGCGAAGCGTCGGATCGATCCCCGGACCTCACGCTCGACCTCGCCGCCGACGGATGCCGGTTCGACAAACAGCAGCCGCGTGACGCGGCGGTCCGCAGTCAGCGTGCGCACGAATGTCTCGATCGCTGCGCGGGCCTGCACCGCCGGCTCGGCGGGGACCGCGGCCACGGCGCTGGCGACTGCACCCAGGAGCTGCGTGACGCATTGTTCGAACGCCGCGCTGAACAACTCCGACTGGTTGCGGAACGACTCGTAGAAATAGCGGTCGGTGACGCCGGCGGCACGGCACACGTCCTTGACGCCCGTCGCGGCGTAGCCCTGCGTGCCGTAGAGCTCGACTGCGGCGGCGACGAGTCGGCTCCGGCGGTCGGCAATCCGCTGAGGTGCGCTCACCCCGCCGTAGGACCGGGCCCGGGTCGACGTAGTCATCACCAACCAGTTTGACGACGTGCGTCTTCAGATGCAAACCTTTCTGAAGATCATCATCGTCAGATTGTCAACCGGAGAGATTCGTTATGGGGCGCATCGAAGCGAAGCAGTTCAGCCGTCGGCGGTTCCTCGCCGGCGCGGGGGCGGTGGCGGCGACGGCGGCGCTGCGACCGGCATCGGCCCGAGCAGCCGGACGGACCCGAGCAGCCAGACGGGCAAGCTCGCGGGTGTCGACGCAGGTCGCCGTGCTCGGGGGCGGCGTCGGCGGACTGACAGTGGCACACGAGCTGGCCGAGCGCGGCCTTCGGGTCACGGTCTTCGAACCCAAAGCCTTGGGCGGCAAAGCGCGCAGCATCGCCGTCGCCGGTACTGCTGCGGGCGGGCGCCGCGACCTCCCGGGGGAGCACGGGTTCCGCTTCTTCCCGGGCTTCTACAAGAACGTGCCCGACACGATGGCTCGCATACCCGTGGCTGGCAGCGCGAACGGGGTGCTCGGGCATCTCGTCGATGCCAGTCAGGAGATGTTCGTCTTCGAGTACGGGCAGGCGTGGCTGCTCCCGGCGTTCGACCAGGCGGGATTCCAAGAGGGGATGCGGTCGATCATCACGACGATCGGCCTGGCCGGCGCGGTGCCGCCGAACGAGATCGAGTACCTCGTGCGCAAGATGCTCGTGTTTCAGACGAGCAGCGACGCCCGCCGAGTCGGTGAGTGGGAACACATGTCGTGGTGGGACTTCGCCAACGCCGCGCGTTTTTCGCCCGCGTACCAGCGCACGTTCGGCAACGGCCTCACGAAGACCCTCGTCGCTGCGAAGGGCACCAAGGCCTCGGCGCGCACCATCGGGTTGATGGCGCTCGCCTTCATCTACGCAGCCATGTCGCAGGCGTCACCCGAGATACGACAGCAGAGCGGCTACGGCGCTGCCGACCGGCTGCTGGACGCGCCGACCAACGAAGCATGGATCGACCCGTGGGTCGCACACTTGCGCCAACTGGGCGTGCACTTCGCGACCGGCTGGTCGGCACAACGGTTGCGCATGCACGGCGGACGCGTCAGGAGCGCCACACTGGTCGACGCCGGCGGCCACGCCCTCGACGTGTCTGCGGCGCACTACGTAGCGGCCATGCCGGTCGAGAAGGCGCGCGCGTTGTTCGACCAACCGGTACGGCACGCCGTTCCCGAGCTCGCACGTCTCGACGCGCTCCAGTACGACTACATGAACGGGGTGCAGTTCTTCCTGAACCGCATGCCGCCGCATCCAGTGCGGGGACACGTCGCCTACCTGTCGAGCCCGTGGGCACTGACTTCGATCGACCAAGGGGTCTTCTGGCGGAACGATCTCGCGTCGACATACGGGGACGGTCGCCTGCGCGACATTCTTTCGGTCGACATCTCCGACTTCTTCACACCTGGCGTCCTGTACGGCAAGGCGGCGGTGGACTGCACGCCGGAGGAGATCGCCGCGGAGTGCTGGGCGCAGGTCAAGGCCGGGCTGAACACGAGCGACGACGTCGAGTTGACCGACGACATGCTCTACGACTGGTTCCTCGACCCCGCGGTCGTGTTCGCAGCCGGGAAGCCGGCGACGAGCACCGAGCCGCTGCTGATCAACACCGCCGGGTCTTTGGCGGACCGCCCCGACGCGACGACGTCGATACCGAACCTGTTCCTCGCAGCTGACTACGTCCGCTGCAACATCGACCTGGCCACGATGGAAGGCGCCAACGAGGCCGGTCGAGCCGCCGCCAACGGCGTCCTCGACGCCACCGGGTCGAAGGCCACGCCAGTCGCACTCGGAACGTTGTGGGAGCCCCCGACCTGGGGTCCGGCCAAGCGTGTGGACGAGCAGCGCTACCGACTGGGACAGCCCAATCTCCTCGACCTCCTTCCTGCCGGCGTGCCGGCCTGATGCCCGCCCTCTGAGCCTGTGAGCGAGTGCCTGAGTTCCCCGGTGCCCACTGTCGAGCTTGGGCCATCCTCGCTCCTCTGGCGCTACGCGGGCGACACGCGCATTGCCTTCCTGGGCGGCACCATCGGGCTCCTCCAGCTCATGTACCCGGCCATCGGCGCCGGTGTGCTCGAGCACTCGAACTTCTTCGAGGATCCGGCCGATCGCGTGTTCCGATCCCTTCCCCGAATCCTGGGCGCCGTCTACGACGGCGTCGCCTCCTACGACACGGGCCGGCAGATCCGTGACTTCCACCGCTCGATCCGGGGTACCGACGCCGCCGGCCGGCGCTACCACGCCCTCGACCCCGCCACCTTCTGGTGGGCCCACGCCACTTTCCAGTTCATGGCCGAACAGGTCGCCGACCGCTTCGACCGCCACCGGCTCAGCATCGAGGAGCGGGAGCGCCTCTACCTGGAAGGCGTGGCCTGGTATCGCCGCTACGGGGTCAGCGACCGGATCGTCCCGCATGACCGGGCTGGGTTCCAGGCGGAGTGGGATCGGGTCTGCACCGAGGTTCTGGAGATGAACGAGGCCGTGCGCTTCGTCCTGAGCGCGCTCGACGCGCCTCTCCCTCCAATGGGCGATCGCGCGGCCGTGCCCGCGCCGCTGCGACCCGTCGCCGACCAGCCCCTCGTACGCCGCCTGCTGAGGCACCCGTCGCGCCTTGTGGCCGTAGGCGGTCTCCCCGCTGCTGTCCGAGAGCGCTTCGGTATCCGGTGGACGAGCGCGGACCAGGTGCAGCTTCAACTCATCGAACAGACCGTGGCCCGCACGTGGCGCTTCCTGCCGCCGACGGTCCGCTGGCAGCCAAGCGCATACGCCGCGTGGCAACGCGAGCGCGGCACTGTGCCCTGATCCGTCCGTCCGTTAGTGACGTAGCCCAGAGGAACGGGGGTGTCCAGCAATCGTCGCGAGCCCTAGCCGCCTGTCGCTCACACCAGCGAGTTCGTCGCCGCCGCCGCCCAAGCGCGAGACGCCGGACGTGGTCTCTGGTCGGCGTGCACGGCCGACCAGCGCCCTTCCCGCGCCGACGTCGCTACTTTCAAAGGTCATGAACGAGCAGCGACGAGCGAAGCTCGACGGTGATCGCTCGAGAGAAGAGGGCGCCGCCGCAGGCGGCACGACTACCGGCGGACGCCGATGACGGTGCTCGCCGAGCAGCTGGGCTTCCGCCCAGAGGCCAAGCTCCTGATCGTCAACTGTGACGACCTGGGGTCGAGCCACGCTGCCAACCTCGGCGTGTACGAGGCCCTCCGCGAGGGCGTCGCCACCAGCGCCACGCTGATGGTCCCGTGCCCCTGGGCCCGCGACGCCGCCGCCAGGTACCGGGGTGAGGACGTCGGCGTGCACCTCACGCTCAACGCCGAGTACGACCTCTACCGGTGGGGGCCGATCACCCATGCGCCGTCGCTCCTCGACGGCGACGGTGGGTTCCCGCGCACGGTCGAGGATGTGTGGGACCACGCCGACCTCGATGAGGTCCGCCGGGAGCTGCGCGCCCAGGTCGAGCGGGCCATCTTCTGGGGCTTCGACGTGAGCCACCTCGACTCGCACATGGGCACGGTGCAGATGCGCCCGGAGTTCTTCGACGTCTACCTCGAGCTGGCGGCAGACTTCGGACTCCCGATGCGGCTTTCGGGGGCGTCCACCGAACGCGTCGTCGGCTTCCCGTTCCGCCAACTGGCGGCCGAGGAAGGCGTGCTGTTCCCCGACCACCTTCTGGTCATCCCCGGCGTCGGCAGCCGCAGGGCCATCGAGCGGGTCCTCGCCGACCTTCGGCCCGGTGTCACCGAGGTGTACGTCCACCCCGCAGTCGACACACCCGAACTACGGGCGTTCGCACCCGATTGGGCGGCCCGCGTCGACGACCACGACCTCATCACCGGGCACAGCACGCTGCGGGCCCTCGCCGAACGAGCCGGCGCGACGCTGATCGGCTACCGGGAGCTCCGCGACCTTCAGCGCGCCGGGCGCGGGCAGTAGCCCGCTCTCGCTCTAGCGCTTGCGCTTGAGGCTGGCCAGGAACTCCTGGGCCAGCTTCGGAGGCGCCGCGGCCAGCCAGGCGTCCACGATCGCCTCGCGCAGCTCGCGCTTGGTGACCTTGTTCAGCTGGATCAGCACGGCTGGGTAGTTGTCGAAGTGCTGAATGTTGAAGAACGCCTTCGGGTGCGCCTCGAGTACGGCTTCCTTCTCGTGAAGGTCTTCCACGGTGACGGCCAGGATGTCCCCGTCGGGGGGCGTCTCGTCGCCGAAGCGCTTGATGTCGGCCTTGCTGAAGGGGCGCTCCCACGCGAAGCCCTTCTTCCTGACGAACCACGTCCGCCGGCCGAAGCGCTCGCCCTCGACGACCTCCGGAAGGACCATCGCCATCTGGGCCGCGTCGTCGAGTGTCGCCGGCACGGCACCAGAACGTAGCTCTCGCGCGCGAATGCGGTCCTACGCTTGGCCACATGGGACGGCGGGTGGGTTCGGTGGCGGTGGTGCTGGCCCTGGTCGCCGCCGCCTGCAGTGGGAGCGCCAAGCACCACCAGGCCACGGTCAAGGTCGGCGCGTGTCCGGCCGGAGCTCTGGCGGGCGCCGGGTCGACAGTCCCCGACGCCCTCGTCCAGCGGTGGATCAAGGACTACGCGGCCCACTGCAAGGACGCCTCGGTCAGCTACAAAGCCGTCAGCGCCCAGGACGGCGTCGCCCAGTTGACGGCGGGCACGGCCGCCTTCGCGGCGGTTGATGCACCACTGACACCCGACCAGGAGCATGCGGCGTTCGCCAGGGACGGGGCGGTGCTCCACATCCCGTGGGCGGGGGACGCCGTGGCCGTCGACATCCACCTCGCCGGCATCAAGAGCCTCAAGCTCACGCCCGCCACGCTGGCCGGGCTGTTCAGCGGTGCGATCGCGCGCTGGGACGACGTGAAGCTCCAAGCCGACAACGCGGGGACGACGCTGCCGAGCACCCCGGTGCACGTCGTCTACCGATCCGACGATGATCCGGCGACGGCGGCCCTCACCGGCTACATGGCTTCGACGGCCCCGTCCGTGTGGACGGCGGGCATCGGCTCGCACCTCGCGGCCTGGCCGACCGGCGAGGCGGTCAACGGCGCGAGCGCCATGGCCGATGCCATCGACCGCACTGACGGCGCCGTGGGCTACCTCGACACATCGACCCCGGGGCGACCGACGTTCGGTGCAGCCCAGCTGAAGAACGCCGCCGGCCAGTTCGTCGTGCCTGAGGCCGACGCGATCACGGCGGCGCTGGCCGAGGCGACGGTTCCACCGGACCTGAAGGTCCTTCCCAACTATGTCCCCGCAGGGGGCGCGGCCTACCCGCTGTCGTTCCCGACGTGGGCGGTCGTCTTCGCCAGGCTGCCCGACGCCGGCCAGGTTGACGTCCTCAAGGACTTCCTGCACTACACGCTCGACAAGGGCCAGGCGGCGGCCGGATCACTGGGCTATGCACCGCTCCCGGCGTCGATCCTCGACAAGGCCCGGGTTGCCGTGGACTCGATCTCTGCCGGACCACCGGCCACCACGACGACGACGGGGCCGGGGGCGGCAGCGGCCGCCGCCGCGTCCTCGACGACGAGCATCACCGGCAAGGGCGCCACCGGACCGGGGGGATCGGCGGCGCCCCAGGTGTTCCCGGTGCCGCCCGGCGGCAACGGCGGCTCCACGGCCGTCGGCGTCACCGGAGGGAACATCGCCGTCGGCAACGTCTCGACGCTGGGTGGGCCGCAGCCGAACCTCAGGAGTGGCGCGGTCGCGGGGACGGCAGCGTTCTTCGCCTATCAAAACTCGGTGGGCGGGGTGTACGGCCGTGGCCTCAGCGTCGTCAGCGCCGACGACGGGAACGACTCGGCCAAGAACCAGAGCGCGTACGCCGGTTTGATCGGCAAGGTGTTCGGGTTCGTCGGCTCGTCGTCGCCGGTCGACGACGGCGGCGCGTCGGTGCTGTCCCAGCACGGCGACGTTCCCGACGTCAGCGAGGCCGAGACCCACGCCCACTTCAATGTCGCCAATAATTTCTCGGTGGCCCCGCGTGCACCCGGGTGGGCGTTGGGCCCGCTCTACTACTACGCGCAGAAGTACGGCGCCGACGTCACGTCCCACATGGCGATCTTCGCCATCGACACGACGGCGGCGAAGGAGGCCATGGCCGGCGAGCAGGCGGCCGCCACTTCCCTCGGCTACCACTTCACCTACTCCCAGATCATCGAACCCACCCAGACCAACTTCACCTCCGACGTCGTGGCCATGCAGCAGAACGGCGTGAAAGGCCTCATGATGCTGAGCGAGGTGGGGACGATGACGGCCATGGCGCAGGCCATGGCGCAGCAGAACTTCCAGCCGGTGTTTGCCAACTGGGGACCCGCGGCCTACGACCCGGCATTTCTCTCCGGCACCACCAACGGCGCCTCCCTCGCCCAAGCGCTGGCGATGTTCGGCGGCGAGGACAAGATCGCCGAGGTCAACCTCTTCCTGCAGTGGCTGCATCGCGTGGCGCCCAACCAGCGGCCCGACCTCTCCGCGGCCTACGGATGGGAGTCGGCGCGACTGTTCGTGCAGGCGCTTGGCGCGGCCGGGCCGCGGCCAACACAGGCGAGCGTGACGGCCCAGCTCAAGGCCATCGACAACTTCGACGGCAACGGCATGCTGGCGCCCGCCGGGCCGGCGTCAAAGCGCCCGCCGACGTGCTTCGTTGCGATCGGCGTGAGCACCAACCACTTCGTGCGCAACGATCCGGCGTCGGGCTTCATCTGCAACCAGGGCGGCTACTACTTCACCCACTGAGGTCTACATCCGCTGCACCGTGCCGACGACGACGGGTGCGTTCTGCGACACGGAGACGCCGCCGGCGTGTTCGGCGGTGACCGCGAACCCCGACAGGCCAGCGGGTGCGTAACGGAAGGCGACAATCTGTGGGCGAGCGCCGAGCACGCCGGCGGAGATCGTCTGGCCGTCGGCCAGCGCCCACAGCTGATAGGTGCGGTCGCTCGCCAGGGCAGGCAGGCGGTCGGCCACGAGGAAGCCGGTGCCATCGGGGAGCACGGCGACCTGGGCGGTGACGCTGCCGTCCGGCGACCGCATCGACACCCGCTGGGCGTCGGGGTTGGCGAGGGCGTGGGTGGCGGCCGACATGAGCGCCGCGTTCGTGCGGTCCGAAGCGGCCACGTGGTCGACCTGGTGGTTGAGGTGGACGACCTCGGCCCCCAGCACGCCGATCACGCCCGCGGCGAGGGCGGCCGCGGCCGCTCCGACGCGCACGCTCACCGAACGCCGCTCACGCAGCGGCACGACCGGCGCCAGCCGCAGCTCCGGCGGCGCCTCTTCAAGAGAGCCGGCGATGCGATCCCACAGGCCGTCGGGTGCGGGGCCGCCCGCCGAGCCCATGAACGACGCCACCGTCCGGTGGTCGGCGACCTCGGCCCGGCAGCGCGGGCACGATTCGAGATGCTGCTCGACGGCCTCGCGCTCGTCGGCGTCGAGGGCATCGAGGGCGTAGGCGCCCAGCAGCTCGGCGGCGTCGGCGTGGGTCAGCTCTCGCTCCATACCCCACCGATCCCGGCGTCGACGAGGTCGGCGCGCATGCGTTTGAGGCCCGTCCGGATCCGGCTCTTGACCGTGCCCTCGGGTTGGTCGAGGCGGACGGCGACCTGGCGGTAGGTCAGCCCCCCGAAATACGCGAGCTCGATGGCCTGGCGCTCCTCGACCGGAAGCTTGTCGAGGACCTCCTTCACGTGCTCGCCAATCGCCAGGTCGAGGACCTCGCGCTCGATGTCGTAGCCGCCCTCCGCTGTCTCACGCGCCTCCCGTTCCTCCCGGCGCTTGCGCGACGTCTCCGAACGCAGCATGTCGACGGCCCGGCCGTGGCTCTGGGCGAGAAGGTAAGAGCGCAACGAGCCCCGCTCGGGGTCGTAGCGGTCGGGCCGGGTCCACAGGCGGAGGAAGACCTCCTGCACGACCTCTTCGGCGAGAGCCTGGTCGACGAGCAGACGGCGGGCGAGCGCGTACACGGCGCCGCCGTACCGGCGGTAGGCCTCAGCAAGTGCCTCCTCGTGGTAGCGGGCGATGGCGACGACGAGGGCGCCGTCGCTAGCCTCCTGCAATCCGTCGATGGCCACAGCATGACGTGTTCGATACCGCACGTCCCGCTGGATGTCCGGAGGTGCCCCTGTCCACGGTTTCACGCTCCGCCCTGATCCTCGCCGTCGCCGTGCTCGCCATCGGAACGGCGGGATGCGGGTCGTCGGGCAACAAGTCCCCGTCACGCACGAGCACGACGCCGGCCGCCTCGGGTACGACGGCCCCGGGCGGGCCGACGAGCACCGGGGCGGCGGGGGCCAGCGACAACATCGCCATTCAAGACTTCAAGTTCAGCCCTGACCCCCTGAATGTGAAGCAGGGTTCCAAGGTCACCGTCGCCATCCTCGACGACAACGTGCCCCACAGCGTGACGGCCGACGACGGGTCGTTCGACACCGGAATCTTCATGAAGAGCACCGGCCCCAAGACCATCACGGTCTCCCACGGCGGCACCATCCACTACCACTGCCAGGTGCACAACTTCATGAAGGGCACGATCAACGCCACCTGAGCGCCGTTGATCGTGCCGCCCATCAGTAGTCGGTGACGGCCCGGATCTTCTCCTGGATGGCCTTGTACTCGGGGCTCTGGGTGAGCGGCATCAGGGCCATGAGCTTGCCCATGTTGCCGGTGACCTTCATCCGGCCCTGCATGAACGCGGCGTTGGGGTCGAGCTCGCCGTCCTGGATCTTCTTGGAGTCGTCGTAGGTCGTGGTGATCGTGAAGTCGGCGTTGGCGTCCTCACCGAGGGTCGACTCTTGGATCTTGCCGTTCTCGAGGACCCAGTAGTACTTCACGTCGCCCTCGGGCGCGCCGGTGACCACGTACTGCATGCGGGCGCTGGCGCCGGGACGCTCGGGGAACTCCTCGGACAGCTTGCGTCCTTCGTCCAGCCACTCCTGTGACAGGTACTTCGCCATGCGGATCCTCCTCGTGGGCCGACTGGCGGGGATCGTAGCTACTGACGCCGGGACGCGCGTTCGCTCGTGTGTACGCCGGCGAACAGGTCGTCCTCGGGAACGTCGCTGTCGACGAGGGAGCGAGCGAGCACGTAGTCCTCGTAGGGGTAGGCCTCCCGCGCCGCCTCGGCGGGGAGCCCGAACCAGAACGGCGACTCCGGATCGATCTGGGTGGCGTGGGCGAGCAACCCGGCGCGCCGGGCGTCATCGTGCTCGCCGACGTCGATCTTGGTGGTGATGCGGTCGTCCTGGGAGGGACGCTCCAGCCAGCGCTCGTCGAACGGCGACTCGAGCCCGAGCTTCTGGAACTGCTCATGCATGGCCAGGACCCGGGCCTTGGACCAGGCCACGTAGTACAGCTTCAGCGGCTGCCAGGGTGGACCCGCATCCGGATAGGCGTCGGGATCGCCGGCCGCGTCGAAGGCGGGAAGAGTGATGTCGTGCACCCGCAGGTGGTCGGGATGCGGATAGCCCTGTTGGTCGTCGCCGTAGGTGACGACGACCTGCGGCCGCTCTCGGCGGATCACCTCGACGAGGCGGCCGACCGCTTCGTCCAAGTCGGCGTTGGCGAAGGCGCGCGGGTCCTTGTTCTCCGGCGTATCGGGCATGCCCGAGTCTCGGTAACCGAGCATGACGACCTCGTCGTATCCGATGAGCTCGGTGGCCCGGGCCAGCTCCTCCATGCGGACCTCGTGGAGGTGCTCGCGCACCTCGGGCTTGTCCATGGCCGGGTTCAAGATGTCGCCCGCCTCGCCGCCCGTGCAGCAGACGAGGACGGTGTGGACACCGTCTTCGTGGTACTTGTGCACGCTGCCGGCGCCCTTCGACGCTTCGTCGTCGGGGTGGGCGTGCACCGTCAGGAGACTCAGGCGCTCGTCCATCAGCAGTTCGAACCTATCGCTGGGCCCCGCCTATTCCTCCGGGAGCCGCCCGCCCTTGCGATACCAGCGCCCGACGGCCAGTCCGGCCAGCGAGCCCAGCACCAGGCCCGCGGGCAGGGCGACCCTGGTGAGGGCCGTGCGCACCAGCGGCTGGTCGAGGCCCTTGCTTCCCTCGGTGAACCGGGCCAGGGCGAAGAACGGCACGGCAACGATCGAGATCACGATGCCGATCGCCGCCAGCCCGACCGCCACTCCGACAGCCACGGCGAGCAGCACCGAGCGCCC